>JAHISS010000098.1 GCA_018817905.1 Nanobdellota archaeon | reverse complement strand
ATTAACACGATTGTGATGGCGTTAAGTTTTGTTACGATTTATGCGATTGGCAGAACTCGGAGCGGGGCTGCTGTTGCGGTGAGTGAGATTTTGGGGGAGATTAGTTTTGGGAGTTTGGTTGTGATTTTGGGAGCAGTTGTTGTTAGCGGCGTGATTGCGTTTTTTGTTGGGACAAGTTTGGCAAAGGTGTTTGCGTTGAATATTAACAGAATTAGTTATTCAAAGATTTCATTTGGAATAATTGGATTGTTGGTTGTTGTAAATTTAGTTTTAAGTAATTGGATTGGTTTGATTGTTTTGATAACAGCGACAGCTCTCGGAGTATTCTGTATTTTGTCGAGGGTTAGGCGGATTCAGTTGATGGGTGCGTTGTTGGTTCCGACTATAATCTACTACCTTTTTGGCTAAAGAAAAGTTTAAATAATCTAAGATTATCTTAAATTATAAGGAATAATAAAATGGTACAGAATATATTTGACATTGGAGAAAGAGAGAATAGGGTGATTAATATAGTGAAAGCTCAACACGGTTTGAAAACCAAGAGCGAGGCTGTTGCCGTAATTGCACAAGCTTATGAGGATACTTTTCTTGAACCGCAGTTAAGATCTGGTTATTTGAAAAAATTGGACAAGATAAGAAAGGGAAAATATAAGAAGTTTAGTTCTATTGAAGAATTAAGAAAAGCAACTAGTTAGTTACTTGGAAAAGAGGAAAATGTATGAATGGCAAGTAAGTGAAGGATTAGAAAGGAAATTAAAGAAATTATCTAAAAAAGATAAATCGCTTTATGAGCAGGTTCTTAGAAAAATTAATGAAGTTGTTAATTCTTCGGATGTTGAGCATTACAAGAATTTAAGATTTAACATGAAAGATTCTAAGAGGGCACATATTGGCCATTTTGTTTTAGTTTTTCAGTTTTTTAAGTCAAGGAATTTAATTAATTTTGATGACTTCGATCATCATGATAAGATTTATTCGTGATGGCACTTTGCTTGTGCCGTGATTGTGTTTTACTTAATTTTATAAGGCTGGTTCTGCTTGGATGAAAATGAAAAAGATGTTGCTGGTATTTGTTGGATTGGTGTTATTCGGAATTGTTAGCGCGCTGCCAAATCCCTCTACGGTTTATTGCGAGGAAATGAATTATACTTCTAATGAAACGCATTGTATTTTTTCTGAAAACGCGAGCTGCGAGTTGTGGTCGTTTTTTAACGGAAGCTGCGGTTCGGAATATGTTATTGAATTGTCTTGTGTTGAAGCTGGCGAGAGTTTAGGGCCTGCAACAGAATGCTGTGGGGGGCTTGTTGGTTTGGACAATTTTAGGATTGACGAGACAGGAGAATGTGTTGGGCTTATCGGGGGTTATTTGAAATGTTCTGATTGCGGAAATGGAGTCTGCGAGGACTGGGAAAATAAATGCAACTGTCTTGATGATTGTGAAAATGTGTCATGTAAAAAACACGGAGAAGTTCCGAAGTTCACAGGACTAGAAGATAGCATGGCAGTTCAGTGTTGTGAAGGATTGATTCATAGAACTCAAAAAGGGCAGTATGATGAAGATTGCGTAAACTTGTTTGAGAAATATGGCGGCGGAGGTTATGTTGGGATTTGTCTTGCTTGCGGCGACGGTGTTTGCGATTCTGAATTTGAAAGTGTTTGCAATTGCGAGGAAGATTGCGGAGGAGATTCTGGGAAGGGCTTTTCGTCTGGATGGATTTTGTTGATTCTTGCGATAGTTGTTTTTGTTATTATTGGTTTCAAGATTTTGAAATGGTTGTTCTGGAGTTTGGCTATTTTGGCGATTGTTTTAGCGATTTGGTTTTTTGTGTTTTAGAAGCTTTGTTGAAAATCTTTTTTCTTGCTGTTTGCTTCCCACCCTCCTACTCCCCGAGACAGTTCTTATTTATTATTTTCTGCTAAACTGTCTCGGCTCGCCCAGATAGTCTAGATTTTTTCAACAAATTCTTTTTTAGGATAAATCTTAAATAGTTTGGCTTGATTGTTTTTTTGGGTCCTGTGGTCTAGTGGTTATGACGTTCCCTTGACGTGGGAGAGATCCCCGGTTCGAGCCCGGGCAGGACCATTATTTTTTCACTTACTAACTTACTAAGTAACTTAATAACTTAATAAGAAAACTTTAAATATTGCTTTGTTTTTTAGGAGAGATGAAAAAGTATCTTCTTTTGATAGAGGACGAGAAACTTTGGCAGAAATTTAAGGAAATGATAAAGAAAGACATTAATTCTGAAATTATTGAATTGATTAGAAAGCTAACTAAGGAGGTGAAGAAATGAACTTCTCTAAAAGAGCGCAGGTTTCGATTTACATAATCATTGCGATTGTTCTCGTAGTTGGAATTGTGGTTTACTTTGGAGTTAAGCAAGGTCTGGGTGGAGAAGAAATTCCTTTTGAAATGGTTCCTGTTTTTGATTATTACCAATCATGCGTGGAACAGGAAACTGCGACAGCTGTCAAGCTTGCTGGAATGCAGGGCGGACGAGTTGCTATCGGCGATTACATTCCTGGAAGCGAGCATGCGCCTTTTTCTAACCATTTGAATTTTCTTGGAAGTCCAATTAAATATTGGTATTATGTTTCTGGAAATGGTTTGATTAAAGAAGAGGTTCCAAGCAAGCAGGAAATGGAGCGCGAGATTGCCGACTATGTTGCAGAAGGTTTGAAGCATTGCGATTTTGAATATTTTTATCGACAGGGATTTTCGGTTGAGCTTGGCGAGGCAGAAGTAGACGTTGAAGTTTTTGACAGAAAGGTTATTGTAGATGTTAACTCAGACATGACTGTTTCCAAGGAAGGAGATGTAGGAAGAAAGACAGAACACAACGCAGAAGTTACGAGCAAACTTGGGAAGTTTTACGATTTAGCTCGGGAGATTTACAACGAGGAAATGAACGAGGCGCTTTTGGAAAAGTATGCAGCTGACGTTTTGTATCACTATGCGCCTGTCGACGGTGTTGAAATTCAGTGCGGGCCAGAGATTTGGCTGACTTCTGACGTGATTTCTGAGTTGAAAGAAGGTTTAGAGGAAAACTTTAGGACAATTAAATTTAAAGGAAGTTATTACGAGTTAAGCGGCGATGACAGGGAATATTTTGTCTGGGATAAGGGAGTTGACGAGGCAGTGAATGTGATGTATGCGAAAGATTGGCCGACGAAAGTTGAGATTTTTGGAGAAGGAGTTGACGACGAAATAATGATTGCAGAAGCAATGGGAACGCAGGAAGGAATGGGGGCGATGGGCTTTTGTTATGTTCCTTATCATTTTGTTTACGACGTGAGTTTTCCAGCGTTGATACAAATTTTTGACACTGAGGAATTGTTCCAGTTCCCAGTTGTCGTTGTCATTGACAAAAACATGCCGCGCAATGCTTTGGTTTCTGAAATGCCATTTGAAGAACCGGACTTTGATTTGTGCGAGGTGAAGACAGAAGAAATTGTCGTGAATATTTACGACGCGAACTTGAACGAGGTTGACGCTAATGTAAGTTATGAATGTTTCAAGCAAAGGTGCCGACTTGGAGAAAGCAAAAACGGAGCGCTTTCGACGCTGGCGCCTGCGTGCGTGAATGGCTACTTGCATTTGAGGGCTGATGGCTACGCTGACAAAAAGCAGCTTTTCTCGACGAACAGGGAAAGATTTGCAGATGTTATTCTTGAGAGAGAGCATGAAGTCGAGGTTGAGCTTAAGGTTGGAGGAAGCGACTTGGATGGAACAGCAATTGTTTCTTTTGCAAGAGATGATGGAGTTGTTAAAACAGTTGCTTTGCCAGAAATAGAAACAGTGAAGCTGAGCGAAGGAAGTTATGAAATCAAGGTTTATGTTTACGGCGATTCTGGGATTGTTATACCAGCAAGTTCAAAGACAGAATGTGTTGATGTTCCTCGGGGAGGTATATTATCTGGACTTTTTGGTGCAACAAAAGAAGAGTGTTTTGACATTAATGTTCCTGAAACAAAAATAGAATACGCTTTGATTGGCGGTGGGAGTTTGAACACTTATCTTCTCGAGACAGAATTGGAAAAAGGCCATGCAGTTTTGGGCGTTGATAAATTCGCAAAGCCAAATTCTTTGGAAGATTTGTCTAAGAACTTTGAATTGTTTGAAACAAAAAAACTTTGGGTGGAGTTTGATGAAATTTAAAAAAATCTTCGCGGTCTTTGCAGCGGTTTTTTTAGTTAGCACGGTTTTTTCAAGCAGTTTTGTTTTGGCGCTGAGTTTTGGAAGCAGCAGCACGACTTCTGTCAGGCAAGGACCAAGGCCGAGTTTTGAAACGCATTACTCTCAAGAGCAGAGGAATACTTACTGGCCGGTTTTGGGAAACGAGGAAACGTGCGAGTCGCGGCAGGATTTGATGCTGCAGGTTCCGCCGGCAGGATGTCAGCCGCCTGTTGTCCGTAGTGATTTGTTAGCAGAGCAAGATGTTCCTGTTTTCTGTCAGGTCGACGCTGTGAACATTAATCCGCTTATTGACATTTCTCAAATTAATAATATGAGATTTACTGGCCAATATCCTCCTGAAGTTGCGGGAAGCGGGTTTCATCCTGCGCGGGCAGCTTTGCGAACGCACGACATTTTGCTCGGAAGTCCGTTGGTGAACAATGTTGGTTATGTTGTTCTGGTTTTGAAAAGACAGCCCGATGAATCAAAACTGCCTGATTTTGTCAACGTTACTTTAACTGCAGAGGTTGATTATGTTTCTGGAAATGCCTACGGAATCGGAAGGTCTGAATTTATTTTAGAGCCAGTTAGCGACGCCAATTGGGCGAAAGAAAAGTTGAAGCAGAGCTTTTGGAATGGAAGATATTTCTTGAGATTAGAAAATTCAGATGAGAATTTTGCAGATGTTTCTGTTTACCAAGGAGATAGAAAAGTTATTACGACGAGAGTTAACAAGGGAGAAACATCAAGAAAAATTTACGTTCCTGGAATGTATTGCCGCGCTGGCTTGCAGATTTCCTACGACAGCTATGTTGCAGCTGAAAAAAAAGCGCGGATTGAGGTTTCTTCTGGAAATGATGTAGATAGTTTTGATGTCTATGAAGGTTCGAGCTTTTTGGATAACAGATGTTCTATTAGCAAAATTAATATTAACGAAGACGGAGAAACAGGAAAAGTTAGCGGTTCTTGTAAAGGGAAGGAATTTGAACTTGTGTTGAAGTCGACTAACTTAACAGGTTCTGGCGATGGAATTGTTGTGGACAATAAGGAATTCGTAGTTAAGGAAGACAAAGGAGAGTATAAAGTTGAAATTAATGTAAGTGAAGAAGACAGAAAAGGAAGTTATGTTTTGGATAAAAATAATAGTTTGTTTAAGACCGACGGTGAATGGAAGCTTATTTTTGATTTTTCTGGAAATTATGGTGAAAGTGTGAAAGAAAAAGACATGGATTGGTTTAGTCAGATTTATCAAAAGTTGATTTTGTTTAAGCAAAGCCAGACAGAAGATTTTGTAGGAAATGCCACGCAGGGAATGCAATATTTTGACGCTGCGATTGATTCTTATGAAGAAGTTGCAGATAGTTATTCTGGCGAAGGCGAAGGCGCTTATGGCAAGGAAGCGTTGGTCAAGGCAATTACTTTAGCGCGGCTTTTTGGAAAAGACCAGACAAGGACGAGATTGATTAATAAATATTTAGAGATTTATCCAGACGGGGAAAATGTTCAGAGTTATCTTCCAGAGTTGACGCGGGCAAGAGATTTTGACACTTCGCTGGCTGGCGAGGCAATTGAGTTTGATGACAAGGCGCGCGTGATAAGATTAGTTAGTTTAGATGAGCCGACAAAAACTGCAAGTGCTGAATTTAGTGTTGAGGGAAAGGGGACGATTATTAAGAAGGGCGAGACAAACAGTCTCATGGAAGGAACTGAAAAGCGCGGGGAAATTAAACTGGATGATGTTAAAACTGACAGAGTTGAGGTTAGCGCTTATTGCATGATTAATGGGCAGAACGGGAGCAAGGTTTTGTCGACGACAAGAAAGCGATATACTTTGAAAGATGGCGAGCCAGTGAAAGATGGGATTTGCGGTTTGAGTGTTGTGCTTGATGATGTTAATTTGGAAAGCGTTGCAAAGATAAAGTTGACGCCGTTTGCAGAGGGAACAAAGACAGAGACAAATTTGACAGTTGGCGTGGGGATTGAAAAGCGCGCGATAAAACTAACTCCGAATAAAGTTCGGGATAAGATTGAAGAGTTGAACAAGACAATTGCAAAGTGGGAGAAGATTACTGACAAACTTGGAAAGGTTGTTTCCGGGATGAAGGGCGCGTGTTTTGCAACTGCAGCTGTTTTGACATTTAAGAATTTTATGACAGGGTTGAGTGGCGAGGCGCTGGCGCGGCAGGAAGTTATGAACGGAGACAACGGCTGGAGAAACAGGTGCAAGGATATGGTTGCAAATGGAGAGAAGGGATACGCAACAATGGACCATTGTGTTACTGGAGAAGCTGGGCTAATTGACGCAGAGGTGGCAAAGACAACTGCTGGTTTGAATTCTGTCAATGGAAAGATAGACCAAATACAAAACAATCCAGAGTATATCACAGATTCTGGGATTTTTGGGAAAAGTGTTGATACTGAAAAAGTTCGGCTGGCTTTAGCAGAAGAAGCGAAAAAGAGCTGCCAGGGAGTTGGGACAATTAATATGGGAAGCAAGAATTGGCGGAATGCAGATGGAAGCGAGGTTAAGGATGTTTCTGTTAGTGAGCTGCTTGTTCAAGGAAATGTTGAAAACGGTTTGATTACTACAGATGCGTTGAGGTCGGTAATGCTGAATTGTGAGTTGAAGAAGCAGGGATTGACATCTGGGCATCAAAAGAATGTTGATTCAAGATTAATGAATATTGCAGAAAATGTGAACGGGCAGATGGTTGTTAACTGGGAATTTGAAAAGGCAAAGGAATGGGAAAAGCAGGGCTATCCAAGTCCGTCTTATGTCGGCGGAGCAACGCAAACAGAAAAAGCAATGACTATTATTCCAATTACGCAGAAGATTCGGGGAGAAACAGGTTTTGTAAATGTTACGCACATTGCTGTTGTTAGTGCAGCTCCTGCAACTGAAAAACTTGGCGAAGGTGAGGCAGCAAGGTTTGGAGGAAGTTATGTTCTTGGCTTGACTGGTGATTCGCAAAGGGGAATTTACAATGTTAAAGATGTTTCGAAAATGGGAGTTGTTGGTTCGGTTGGAGAAAATAATGTTAGTGACTTTACAACTGCTTATGGAATTGGAAACATTCGGGCTGTTGACAGATTGACATATCGCAACAAGATTGTAGATTCAGATAAACTATGCAGATATTTTGAAAATGAACCGTATCGCGGAATGCCTGCGGTTGTGCCGTTTGATAATACAAATGGATGGTATGCTGCGACAAGGCAGAACTTGCCGACCTTTGGCGGGATTGGAGCTTTTGATGCTTCGGGCAGAGTTACAAGTTTCTGGCTTTGCAATGTCGGGGAAAACGGAAGAATAGAATTTAATACAGGTTATGGTGATGACCTTTGTCAGCAGGTTAATTTGAACACAGGACAGACATTAGAGATGTTCCCTGGCTTGGACCAAAGCAAGGCAAGGGATTTGATATTGAGAGCGCAAAGAGCAATTGAAGATGCTGCTCGACAATATGGGAATCAGTATATCACTGTTGCAGGAGAGCAGTGCAAGGTTGGAAGTCCAGAAGTCGGGATTCCAGGGACAGCGTGCTGGGAATTTATGTCGCCGAAAGATTGTCACTTGTTGTTTAATGTCTGCGACCCTGTGATTTGTCCGCCGTCGCGATGCAATCTCGGCGGGAAATTCCCTGTTGCAGATGTTGTCCAAACAGGAATTATCGGGAGCGTGCTGTTGTGTCTGCCGAATTTCCGCGAAGGAATTGTTATTCCGGTTTGTTTGACAGGAATTCACGCTGGCATTGAAGCGCTGGTTTCAATAATGAAAAGTTATCGGGATTGTTTGATAGAACATTTGGAAACAGGAGAAATGGTTGGAATTTGCGACCAGGTTTATTCGATTTATCTTTGCGAGTTTTTCTGGGGACAGGTTGCGTCGTTTGTTAGTGTTTTGATTCCAAAGTTGGTTGAGTTAGCGTATGGGCAGGGAACTCGCGGAGGAGCTGAATATCTTTCTGTGATGAGCGCGTGGCAAAACATGGAGAATTCTGTCAACTACTTTACGCAAAGTTATGCGGTGAATGCGATGACTGCGTTCCAGGCGCGGAATGTTGAAGAAATCGGGACGCAATTTTGCAAGGCGTTTATTTCAGCGAAGGCGCCGACTGCTTTCAAGTCGCTGATTGAGCCGGATTCGCCGCCGCAGTTCCACGCGTGGTTTGACCAGAAGACGTTTACAAGCGCGACAGTTCCGGCAACTGCGCAATACAAAGTCTTTTATTACATTTTTGCAGGAAACGACCAAGGAGTTTACTTTAATGTTTATCTGAAGAATCCGCCGCAGTCAGGTTATTATTCTGTTACTGGAACAATTCCTGTTGCTTCTGATTTTATAGCAAAGGGTGAATCTGCGTCAGAGACAAAGGACTTTACAGCGCCAGAGGGTTATAAGGAGTTGTGTGTGAGAATAAACAACGACGAGGAATGCGGGTTTGGCCAGGTGTCGACCAGTTTTGCAGTTGATTATTTGAGAGACAGCTGGATGAAAGACGAGATAGCAAATGCAAACATTCAGTCAGAGAAAGAATGTGTTTCTGGAGGGCGGGATGTTCGTTCCTTGGTGACGCCGAATGTTCAGGCAGGTGTTGAAGAATTTGTCAGTCCTGAGATTTACAATCGCGGTGTTGTTAGAATTTGCGCGAGCAAGAATCCTGGTTTAGGAACAGACCCGGGAAGGTTTGTTGATATGGGTTATTGCGACGACCCGAAGATACGGTGTTGGGTTGATGAGCAGAGCGTTGAGAACGCGATATCAGACAGCAACATTGGTGTGCAGAACGAGACGCTGGAAGTTCTTAAGGAACGGAGTCGGCAAATGCTGGAAGCAAGCGGCGACTTGTTCACAGAGGATGAAGCAGAAGGTTATCTTCAAGAATTGGGAGCTGATTTGGAAAGTTTAACTGTGAGTGAAACTAAAGAAGCTGACGCTGTTCTGATTCTTGAGAAAGCTGACTTTGTTTTTGAAAAGTTGTTCTGGACTCATCAGAAGGCGAGGTTGTTTTTGGTGAAGGGAGACATTAATGCAGAAGTTGCGCGGGCTGTTTGGGCTGGAGAGTTTAGGGAGAAAGTTGCGGATGATGTTGTTGTGGCGCCGAGCAGAACTGTAGAAGAGAAGAAATATGGACTTAGAGAAAAGAATGGAATTTCTTATTTAGTTATTGGAACAACTGAAACAGAAATTTATTTTTCAAATGGAACTGTTTATTCAAATGGAACTGAAATTGGAACTTATGAGGTTGATGGAAAAATTGTGATTAATAATACTAAGTTAAATGAATTGAAAGCTTCGGATAAAAATATTATTTCTCCAGTTGCTATTGCTATTTTGGATGATATTGATGAGAAGAATTATTCAGATATTGAAGTTGGGGATGTTAAGGTTTCGGGAGAAGTTGCGGGGGTTATGCCGAAGGTGGAAGTTAAGGGAAGAATAACTGGTGGACCTAACGGTCAATTTGCTTTGAGTTTGAAAGACGGACTTGGTATTGTAAAGAAAGAATTTATTTTTAATCATGACGTGCAGACAAAAGTTTTCTTTGATGACGGGAAGATTAAGGTTGAGAGATTTTACACTAATGAAAACCCGAAAGAAGTTGGGAGTTATACAAATGATAACAAAAAGATTTTTGTGGATATTAGTGGGCTTGTGACTGTTGGGGATGACGAAAAACCTACGTGGGGGGAAAGATGGGTAAAAAGCATAGTTAATTTTTTAATTTTTAATAAAGATTATAATGTTTTAGAGAAGTTAAGAGATGGAGATTATAGCTATTGCAGTTTAGGGGGGAAGAACTGCTCTGAAGAATATAAGGAATCTGATGTTAAGTTGCCTGAAGGGGGAGCTTTCTGCGATAAATGTGGATGGTATTGCAGCAAGACGGAGTGTTATGGTTTAGGAAATTGTTATTTCATTCCAATTGGGATAGGTGGTAGATGTTATTCGTGCAGCGAGAAGGCTTGCTTAGATTATAATTATGAAGGAGCTAACCCAAAAGACTTAAAAAAAGTATGCGACGAAGATAAGTGCAAGATTCCAGGAGGATGCGGGTGGAATGACAACGAGAAATTATGTATTGGGAGTAGTCATAATATTATCGGAGAAGCCATGAAGGTGGTGCCGTGTAAAGACGGAGAAGAAAGAATTAAAGTTGATTTAAATGATGGAGACAATTACGGTCTAAGTTCAGAGGGAAAATTGCAATGGTTTAATGAAACTACTGGTTGGGTCGATGTTAAAACCTACGGGCGGGGCGAAGAATGGACCGGAAAAACCAATGAAGATAAAGAATGGGTTCTTCAATTGGAAAGTGAACTTAAAGCGTATAATGCCGAGTACTGTGTTGACGAAATTTTTAATCCGGATAACATTATCCTTTCATTTAATAAACCAAGTGCAGAGTTGTTTTTCTTTTACAAGGAACCAAGTGGAAAAGAAGATTATGCTAATCTTTTAGTTGGGAGCGATAGCAAGAATCTTGTTGATGAGGACGGTGAGAAAGTTGCTGTATTGTCTAGAAAAATTGCAAAACGGGTGGATGAAGGAGAACCAAGTGAAAGAACTTTGATTTCACTTTTAGTCGGGGACTTCTCTTGCATTGCAGTAGACCCAAACAAAATGAACAATAAATTTTATGGAAACTTTACATTAAGCGAATTGGAAAAATTTAGGATTCTAAGTGGCAGTAATGGGTTTATCTTCCAGTCTGCTGATGGTTCCTGCGATAACTTTAACTTTTCGTAAAACCAACAGATTTTTATAACCAGAATTTTTGAGTAGTTGATGCGGGAATGCCGGAAAGCGAATCGTTACACGATTCTCATTCGTTCGTTTGCTAACGCAATCAAACGAGTGGTACCCACGCCGGCAGGATCGTAATGCGGGAATGCCGGAGTGGTCAAACGGGCTGGATTTAGGCTCCAGTGTGCTTAGTGCCTACCTAGGTTCGAATCCTAGTTCCCGCATTTCATATATAGTTCTAAATGGGAAGATTTTAGTAAAGGTGATTAGGACTATCATGGCAAGTTCTTCCTTTAATATCCATGAATTGTATGGGCTGGCTCTTCACCTTAAACAAAAGTTTTTTTCTAATAATGAGATGGGAGAAGTTGGATATGCTGGATGAAAAAAATAAAACAAAAACAGTAAAATATCTAAGGGTTAGCACGAATGAAGATAAGCAAGACATTAACAATTAGAGAGAATCACTAAACAAATTAGCAGAGGCGATGGACTTTCAAGTTGTTGGTGAGTATGTTGATTACGCAAGTGGTGGAGAGAGTAACAGACCACAGTTTCAACAAATGCTAACAGACGCAAGGCAGCACAAATTTGATTTAGTTTTAATCTTGAGTTTAGACAGATTTTCTCGAGAAGGAATACTGAACACACTTTCCTATTTATAAACCTTAAAGAAAAATAATGTTGCAATCAAATCATTACAAGAGAGTTGTTAGACACAAGGGATGATTGTGTTAGTGGGTTGTTAATTGCTATCTTATCGTTGGTTGGACAGCAAGAGAAGAAACGTATATTAGAGAGAGTGAAAGCAGGGCTTAGAGGTAAGAAGAATGTTGGGAAGCGAGGGAAGGATAAGAAGGTGAGGAGAAAGAGTGGTTATTTGTTGAGGTGGCAGAAAGAGTAATTTATCTTTTTGGTGGCAGTATCCCAAATGCTCTTGACAAGTTCTCAACTCCCTCAGCTCTTCTTTCAGTTTTGTTTCTTCTTTTTTTGTATCTTTTATTTTCTCTGATTGATTCCCATTCTCCAACATCTCCACCATACTTTCCAACCCCCCGATGTTCCCAACAATATTTCCAACCAGTTCTTATATTTCTACCACACACAACACATCTTTTGTTACCTTCAAGATAGTAATCTCTTTTCCCATCTCCTTTTTTTATTGGGGATGTTATCGACCAATAAATAAAAAGAAATCCAGTTATAACCGCAAAGAACCCCACAAACCAACCCTTCGCATTTTTCATGAAAGCAAAAGCTATGAGTCCTGTAATAATGAATACTAAACCAATTACAGTTCCTGTTACTTTATCATTCATGGTTAATTCTCTTCTTTCCATTATATTAATACCCCGTAATTCTTTAAATATATTACTAAATAAACACCCCCCAAATAAATATGATAAAATTACCTATGAAAATCAAAGATAAAAAGACAGTTGTTTGTTTAGTAAAAGTGTCAATAAAGGAAAGTTTAAAACATTAAACTGCGTTAATTCTGAATAAGAAAAGAGGTTGAAATGGGAATATTCAGTTGGTTTAAAAAACCAAAGGAAAAAAGAAAAAAGAAAAATCGGATTTGGGTCGCAGGAGAAGACAGTCCAGAATAAAGGGCGACCTGAAATATTCTGTTATAGAGAAAAAAATTCTGTAAAATATTCGATAATTTCGAAAAAAGAGTTTGAAAAAGAAAAAAAAGAGTATGTTGAAGTAAAAAAAGTCATAAAAAGCCGAAATCCCAAAAGAAATTTTGGAAATCGATACCCGCACCAATGTTTATGTTAGCACAATTAGGTGGAGAAATGACAGGGCAAGAATGGGAACATTTACCAAAGAAAGAAAAAGAAGAATGGGAAAAGATATTTAAAAAAAAATCCCAATGGAAAAAAGGAATTAGCAAAAAAACTATGTTTTACTATAATGGGGTTGGTGGACGCGGTTATAGAACATTTACTAATCGTCAGAAAAATCAAGCTGTTGACCTTATTTGTAAAAAGAGTAAATGCCTTCCTGTATTTACGGACATAAAAAAATAAAAGAAAGAAAAAGAGTAAATCTACTTTCAAACAAACCCCCAGCACTTTACTTTATTTTTCAACGGAGGTATTTCCTTTGTAGCAAGGGTTCGAACCCCAGCACTTCAAAAACGACCGTTTATTACAATGAATCGATATATCAAAGTCTATTTACAAGAAGAGAAAGAAAGAAGGACGCAGACTTGGAAGACCCGAAGGAGCGAAGGACAAGGGAAGGAGAAGGAAGAGCGGTTATCTTAATCGTTGGTTGAAGGAGTAACCTTTTATCAACCCCAAAGAAGAGACAACACAATAACGACAACCATAACCGTTATCCACCAAAGCAACTTATATATTCCCCCCAACACTTCTAATGTCTCTTTTTCCTTTTTCATTTCTTCTTTGCCTTTTCTGAATTAACAATCAGATATACACCAATCGCCACATTAATCATAGGAGCAACGTCACCCATATCTCCATATAACAATGCTGTGAACCCAGCAACTACAAATATCCACCCAAAGATTAGTTTCCCATTCATACAAAATCTAATGAACTAACTTATAAAAACCTAACTAATAAACAATCCACCCCTTAAATAAGACCTGTTATTGCGTCGCAATAATCCAAAATAAACAATCAGGTGATTGTTTACTCTTTGTATTCCTTTATGGGTGGTGAGTATTCAACATTCATAAACTCCGTATGCGCAACTTCTTTGTTTAAATAACAATCACATACTCTTAGCTCGTCATCATAAAGGAATGCGTCGTAACCTTCACAGACAACAATACTGCATCTTTCTTTTCTTAATTGTGCCTGTTCTTGTCTTATTAATTCTTTACTTCCTAAAGAATAAGCCCAGATAAAGAAAGAAGTTTCCAGGACAAACAGGATAATAAATATTATTGCTATAGTCTTCCAATTCACCCCTTTTTTTGACATATCAAATTCAGTTAAACAGTCTATAAAAAGTTTACTAAACAGGTGATTGTTTACTCTTTACTTAATATTACCCCCCCATCCCTGTCTTTTACACTTGGGTCAATTATGGCAACCCCCCATGTTGATTGCGATGCCGATGACTGGGATAATTGGGAGAAGAATGAATTAGGGATGGTAAAAGAGAGTCAGCTTCGAGAACAGGAGGCAATACGATGAACGAAAAAACCAAAATAAAAACCTTAGAGAAAGAAGTCAGGTCTTTGGAAAAATCTGTTAACTTGCTCCTGAAAAAAAGAAAAAGATAAATCGTGAACTGTCCGTCTGGTTGCTGTGGAAATAGGTTGTTTTAAGAGCGAATTAAACAACAATATTCTAACGTAGTTCTCGCATAAAACTATTTCTTAACTTTATCTTTCTCAACAGCGTTTACTTTTGAGTTTAGTTTTTCTTCAAGGCCGAGGCGTTCGGTCAGTTCTTTGTAACGGTTTCTAATTGTGACTTCTGTGATTCCTGCGACGTCGGCGACCTCGCGCTGTGTTTTCTTTTCGTCGTTGAGGAGAGCGGCAACGTAAAGTGCAGCTGCTGCGATTCCTGCCGGGCCTCTTCCTGACGTTAATTCAGAGATGTCTGCTTTTTTCAGGATTTTGAAAGCTTCGTTTTGTGTTTTTGGGGAAAGGTGGAGGATTGAGGAAAATCGCAGGACATAATCTTTTGGAGAGCTTGGTGTGACTTTGATTTTTAGCTTCCTTACTATGAATCTGTAAGTTCTGCCGATTTCTTTTCTTTCTACGTCAGATGCTTCGGCGATTTCGTCGAGAGTTCTTGGAATGTTGTAGGAACGACAGGCAGCGTAGATGCAGGCGGCGATAACTGATTCCATTGAGCGACCGCGGACTAAACCTCTTTGCAAAACATAATTGTAAACTCTTGAGGCTTCGTCTCTGATTACTGAGGGCAAATTGAGGAATGCAGCAACTCTTCGCAGTTCAGCCATTGCAAGTCTTAAATTCCTTTCAATTGAAGTTGACACTCTCTCCTGCCATTTTTTTAATCTTAAGAATTTTCTGGTTTGGCCTGCTTCAAGTTTGTAGATGTCTGAAATTTCACCGACGTTGGTTGTAAGGCCTTTGTCGTATTTTTGCATTGACATCGGCGCTCCGCCTCTGCCTCGTTTTTCTGATTTGTCGAATTGTCCGCCGCCTTCCTGGCCTGTGTCGACGATTTTTTCTTCTACAATAAGTCCGCACTCGTTGCACACGACTTCGCCTTTTTGGCTGTCGTATGTAAGATCGACACTTTCACATTCTGGACAACGTTTTACGAAATTCATAGAATCCTCGAATTAAATTTATTTAACATTATTGAGCCGAAAACTTTAAAAAGGTTTGGTAAAGGAAAGTATATAAGTGTTTCGGTTTAGGATTTTTTGTCGAGGGAAAATTTTGATTTATTTCTTCTTGCGTTTTGAAAGGATGAAACCGATTAGGCAGCCGATTAGGAAATAGAAGACGGCGTTCCAGAGAATAATGACAACGATATCGCCTGTTCCGAAATCGCATCCGGCACTGCCAAGGCCTGTGTAAATGGGTATGCAAAAAGTTCCTGTTAGCAGACCGATAATTATTCCCGGGGCTAATATGACTGCTGGGAATATTAAAATTTTGTTTAGTGCAATCCAGAATTTTTCTCCTGCATCTAATTGTTGGGGTACATTTTCTACTTGGTTTCTAGGAGTTGCCTCTGTTACAGGATATTGTTTTTGTTCAGCTTCAGATGCTTTGTCTGAAGAAATTGCGTAGAGAGGTATGACTATAAGTGAAACTATTAGAATTATTCCTGCAAGAATTAACCCATACTTGAGTTTTGAGTCCATTTATTCCTTCACTAAAATCGCATTAACTTGTCCTTCCTGGCTTGGTCGATTCGTGATTTTTGCTTTGCCGAGAGAGGTTTCGATTATTGTGCCTTTGGTCAAGCGGTTTTGTCTTGCATGGAAAACATTGTGCGGTGTTTCGAGAACGTTTTTGATTTCTGCTTTTTGTGTTTTTTTTGTTTCAGTGTCTAAGACGTTTGCAGTGTCTGCGTTTAGGAGAATGGTTTTTTTATTTCCACCTTTGACTCTGAGAGTTTTTCTTTTTGTTTTTTTCAATGTAACAATTCTTTCCTGACTTTGTTTTTCGTAAAACTTTTTCTTTCTAAGCTTGTGATATTTTCCGCCAGTAGCTTTTCTTCCTTTATTCATAACAGGATGGGAAAAAGTTGGTTTATAAGTTTTTTGTTTTGTAGAAATAGCCTAACTTTCTGAAGGTCAGCATCGGAATCGCATTTTTGATTCCCACCAACCCGCCCAGAGACTGCAATCGCTGCGGAGTTTTCTTTCTACGTTTCAGACGTTACTCCCCGAGACGGTTCTTATTTGTTTTTATTTAGTTAACCGTCTCGGCTCGGCGATTGTTTATGAGTTACAAAAATGCGATTAATAAAAAATCACTTCAGAAAGCTAAGTAAACGCGTTTTGTCCGGGTTTTAGATATCTTTTTTTGGCAGTTGTCTTGCTATTAGCGATCGCGTTCTAAATTATTTTTGATTTTACCTGCACGCGATGCGCTCACCCACCCTTCTCACTTTTTCATTTCTCCCGCCCTGTTAGTCCTAATTATTTTCTCTAACGCTTGAATAATCGGAAATTTACCACAAGATAACTTTTTTCTTTCTGGCTTTTTCAACAAATCCTTTTCCAACAAAAGATTTAAATAGAGTGGGAAATGAAAGCATTTATGGTTAATGGAATTGAAAGACCGCTTGATCTTTTGAATCAGTCGAAAGGTAAGGAAGTGTTAATCCAATTGAAAGGCGACAGGCAGTTTGTCGGGACGCTGTTGGCGTTTGACATGCACATCAACGTCGCATTGGACAATGCAAAAGAAATGCAAGATGGAGAAGTCAAGAAGAACATCGGTTTGACTTTTTTGCGAGGAGATACGATTATTTTCATTTCGCCTGCTTCGACAAGTTTGGAGAAATAGTTAAATACTGTTTTTTGATTAAGGTGTCATGGGCAAGCTTGTTTTGTTTGATATTGACAGAACGTTGATTCTTAAAACTAAAATTGAGAGGACGCATTGGGCAGAAGCGTTTGGCAAGGTTTATGAAGTTGATGTAAACGCTGGAGATTTGGACAATTACTTTGGAACAACTTCTGGTTTTACTTTTAAGGGGACTGTTTTTCAATTTCTGAAAGACCACGGCGTCAGCAAAAGAAAAATTCTTGCGAAGTATTTTGATTTTTTGAAACTGTTTTTAAAACTTTACTTGAAAAATATGAAAAAGGCAAAAGTTGTTGCTGCGTTGGGAGCTGAAGAGTTGTTGAGGGAGTTGAAAAGGAGAAAAGTTCTGCTTGGTCTTGTGACAGGAAACTTGGAGGAGATTGCAATGGCAAAATTAACAAAAGCAGGACTGGACAAATATTTTAAGTTCGGAGGTTATGGCGATGAAACTGAAAGGGCGAAGTTGGTTAAGACAGCAATTAAAAAAGCCCAAGAAAAATTTGGTTTCAAGTTTCAGGAGAACGTTTTCGTCGTGGGCGACACAGTGAGAGATGTCGAGGTTGGCAAGAAAGTGAAAGTTAAAACTGTTGGAGTTGCCACTGGGATTTATTCTAAAAGAGAATTGAAAAAAGAAGGAGCTGATTTTGTTTTAGGCAATTTAAAAGACAAGAAGAAATTTTTGAAGATTGTTTTAGGTTGAACTGTTACAAGAAAACACGTTTGCTTTAATCAGTTCCGCCCAACCTCCAAAATTGTCATATCAGTTATCTGGTTTATGAGATAATCATTTGGGGCGAGCCGAGATAGTTTAGTAAAAAAGAACAAACAGGAACTGTCTCTGGGAGTTGGGTGCTTAAACATATTTGTTTATTAGAGTTCACATTGAAGCCTTCTCAGCCATTAGCGCAGTTTCCAAACTTTCAACTCCCTCGGCAAAACCTATTGCAGGCGTTTTATTTGTTCCAATTGATTTTATCAAATCCTGCAAGATTTCCTGAACTGCTTGCTGGTACATCTGGGTTTTGTTTTTCTTTGTCTTTATTTCAATTTCTGTTTTGAAATCAGAGTTGTAGGAAGAATTTCTTGAGATGATTTTTTCTTTCAATTTAGAAGTTGTTGTTTTTATTTCGAATTCTTTATTTTTTATTTCTGCAACCAGTCCATTGAATTTGTTTTTTTCAAGGACAGCAGAGATTTGCATTTTTTCGGGAATCCAGCCCTCGACGTTTACATAACCTTTGTCAAAGACAATTGTGAACGAAGTTTTTTCTATCTGGATTGGCATTGAAAATGAATGCTCAAATTTTCCAAGAATTCCTTTATCGTAAAGGCAGAGGCATGAAACTTGGTCTTGGATTTTTTTGTTTGCTGGTCTGGAGTTTGAAATCGATTTTATACTTTTTACATTTTGTTCGAACAAGTAAGAAAATAAATCAAAGAAGTGGACGCCGTGTTCAACCCAAATTCCTCCTGATTTTTTCTTATCCCAGAACCAGTGATTTTTTTCTAAATGCGAGGTTGATGCGTAATTGCTGAAGGAGAATGACTGGACATTCCCGAGAACTTTCGAATTTATTATTTTTTTGATTTGTTTAATAAGAGGATTTTTGCGAAGGACATAGTTTATTGTTAGTTTTTGATTTTTTAAAAAGGACTTTATTTTTTTTGTTTGTTCGATGGAAAGCGCAAGCGGTTTTTCGCAGACAACGTGTTTATTTGTCTTCAATGCATCGACAATTATCTGCGCATGAAGGAATGGTGGAGTTGGAATAGCAACAATGTCAATTTCTTTTAATTGCAAAAGGTCTTTGTAATTTGTGAAAGTGTGGGGGATGTTGTATTTTTTTGATTTTTCAAGAATCTCTTTTTTGTCTAATGAGGAGATTGCAAGAATTTTTATTCCAGGAATTTTTTTGTATGACTCAATCAGAAAAGTTCCAAAGTTTCCCGCTCCGATGATACCGATGCTTTTCATTTTATTAACCCATTGGAATTTAATTTGCACTGTTGATTCCATCGCCGCCCCGCCTTAAAATTATCATAAGAACTAGAGCCGATTGGGATATGTGTTGTTGATGGCGATTGTCTTTTGATTTTACCTACTGCAATTGGAAGTTGTATTACTAAACCTCTTTTTCGCTGGTTTGTTTGTGATGGCATTTTTTTATCTGAGGTTTCGGGACGTTAGTTCATTTTAAAATTCTACGACGTCAAAATCTTTTGCTAATGATGTATTTTTGAAGATTTTTTTGGCTTGGTTTAGGATTGGTTTTGTGTCGTGTTCGTAGCGCTGAGAGATGTGGGTGAGAATTAATTTTTTGGCCTTGGCTTTTTTCCCAATTCTTGCTGCGTCTTCAGATGTTAGATGGAGGCGTTCTCTTGCAATTTTTTCCTCTTCTTTTGAAAAAGATGATTCGCATACCAGCAAATCAGAGTTTTCTGCAATTTTTTCTGTGTTTTCGTTTGGAGCTGTGTCTAAGATAAAAGTTATTTTTCTCCCTTTCTCAATGTATGAAACTTCGCTTGATTTTATTTTTTTGCCCTTAAATGTGATATCTTTTCCTTCTTGTAATTTTTTTAACAGCGGAGAGTGTGGGAGCTTCAGTTTTTCTATCTTTTTTTTGTCAAGTCGTATTTTGTCTTTGATTGTGAAAGAGTAGGCGAGAGTTGGAATTCTGTGCATCATTGGTCTTGCTTCAAGAAAGAAATCAGGAGTTTCAAGAAACTTTCCAGTTACCTCTTTGATTTGAAGGTCGATTTTTATTTTGAATAATTCTTTTAGCAGGGAGATGTTTCGGTAAGTTCCTTTTGGACCGTAGAGCTTTAGGACTGTGTTGAATTCGTTCATTGCAAGTGTTTGGAGTAAGCCAGGAAGTCCGAGAACGTGATCGCCGTGCCAGTGAGTGATAAAGATTTTTGTTAGTTTATTCGGAGAGAGATTTGCGAACTTGAATTGTCTTTGAACGCCCTCGCCGCAGTCGACAAGGATGTTCTCATTTTTGTAACTGAGTAAAATCGCTGTGTGGCTGCGTTTTTTCGTCGGGATTGCGTCGCTTGTTCCGAGGAAGGTTACTTTTGCTTTTTCCATTGTTTAAAGAAGAAAGTAATGTTTATAAAATTGTTTAGCGTTCTGGTTTTATGAAACGAGAGGTGCTGCAGTTTTTTATTTTGCTGGCAGGGTTTGTTTTTCTGCTTGCAGCGCTGCATTTTTTTCGTTTTGGCGGCGTGACAGGGTTTGCGGTTTTTAGTGATAATTTTGTTGAGGGGCAGTTACAGAAACAAAGTGTTGGAGATTTTGGAGGAGACAAGTTTAAGTTTTTTGTTTTTGGGGTTGTTTTAGGAATTGTTATTTTTATTTTGTTTAGACATAGTGCAAGAAAGAAAAGGAGACGAAATCTTTTTGAGAATCGGAGAAAGACGAGAAGAGAACTTATTGGCTTTGAGTTGTGATTTAGGCTGAGCGACGCCGTTGTCTTTCTTCTTCAATACAGTACATTAATTTTTTTGCTATTGCATTCCAATTAAATGGTCCGCCAATATTAAATATTCCATTTCTGCCAAGCTGTTTGCGCAAATCTGCATTTTCTTGTAAAACATTCATGCAATAGGTGTATTGTTCTACGGATGGTCGGGGAAGGATAGTTTTTGGGTTACGTATTAATCTTCCTTCAAGGTCTATAAGCATGGCGTTTTCTCCAAGTGTTCTGCGGGGGAAATCTGATTTTACTGCGTTTGGATAAATTGGTTTTGCAATTTCAATGCAACATTCTGTTCTTGTTGCGATAGTTGCTCCGTGTGAGACAGCTTCCATTAAACCACCACTTGATATTTGGTCGCGGTCCCTATTGCCGACAACATTAACATCAGCTGCCGATAAAAGATACGGGAGTTCTTCTTCGTTTGGGTAGACTCTTGCAATTACTACTCTCTTTTTCTTTAAAATGGGCCCAATATCCTCTAAGGCCGTTGTTTCGGCGCTTTCTTTTTTTAGGTTGGTTTTTTTCAAGGACTTTTCAATTTTTTCTGAATCTCTTTGGAGAAATGGTCTGCCATCTGGCGTTTTGTACCAAGGATGATAAACTCCAACAATCGCCAATGCTGTTCTTTCCCTTTCACCCTTAGATAAGGTCTTTAGGTGTTTGCCATAAGCGTGGACAATAGAATCGTTGCCCTTCCCTTCCCCGCGATATCCTGTTACGAGAAAGAGGAACAAATCTTCGTTAAACCCAAGTTTTTTTCTTGCTTCTTCTCTGTTTAGAACTAATGGGTCAAAAGGTCTGACACCATGTTCAACAACTCTTACTTTTTCCATCATTGAAGAATCAAAGCCATAGTTCTGTTCTAATCTTTCTCTTCCTTTTCTTGTCATTACTGTAACAAGATCACAATGCTGTGCAAGTTCACATATTTGTTGTCTTTGTTCTTGAGAGGGCTGCCTGATTAATGTATGAAGTTGCGCAATAGAAACAAGACCTCTCTCTTTGAGCTCTTCTTCATTATGAAGCTTTTTGGCGAGCGAACTAAAACCTTTTCCATTTTTAGCGTCAATACCATGTTCGTGTTCAAAAACAATAACCGGAGCACCGCCTGTTTCAACAGCTCTGTTTCTCATTTTAGCACCAGCGTAAATCCAGGAGTGTTCGTCATTTTGATTAATTAGTAAGTCAGGGTCAACTCCGAAATGGTATCCATAGGGACCAATGTCTTGGTCTATTGGAGCAGTGCGGACTGATCCAACTTCATTGGAAAGCGGATTGAAACCTTTTGTTAAGCAATGTGTGTATGTCGCAATTCCGCATTTTCTTGGAAGGGCAGTTGAAACAAAAATAAAATCGCTTTTCATAGAAATCGCTTTTTTGTTGACTATATAAAGATTTATATCTTCCAGGGCTTTTATTTTTTCATGCGAGGGAAATTTAATTACTGGTTTTTCACAGCAATAATCTTAATTCTGGTTGTTTTGTTTTTTGTATCGGCAAGGTTTTCTTCTTCGCAAGATGAAACTGGGACTGGTTTGTGGGCTGCTCTCATCATGATTTATTCGATGTTAGGAATTATTGTGATTTCTTTGTTTTTGAAATATCTCCGTGGGAAATCTGAAAAGAGAAAAAATTATGAAAATCTGTGAGGGAGTTGTATTTGTAATTACTTAGTGGTTGAGTAGCAGATGAAAGTGAACACCCATCCAACCCATTTTAATAATAAAATCAATCAGGAACATAATGCTGGCTGGATTTTGGATAATTTATTGTATACAAAGTATAAACGCAGATTTTTTCGATATTCGTCCCGCCCGACTTCCCGAGTCAATTCTTATTTGTTCTTTTTTACTAAACTGACTCGGCTCGCCCACCCTTTCGAATCTGAATTTCGACCGCCTCCATCTCCCGCCCTCGAAATTAAAATTCAATAATCGAAAAAATCTGCTAAGAAGACGGGGTTGTTTGGAGGGCATTAATTTTGTTGGTTGGGGCTGAGGGTTAGGTAACTTGCTGCTAATTTTGGTTATCGAAGATAAAATTGAGAGTCGCTTCAGAAAGCTGCAGATAATTGTATTCGCAAGGTTTATAAAAGAATTTATTTATAAAATGAAGTCAGGAGAGTTTTTTGTATGGCTGCTGCAAAACCTAAAAAATCAAATTTGAAAATCCAGAACATTGTTGCTACAACTTCTTTAGGTAAGCCGGTTTCTCTGACAAAGTTGGCGAGGACGCATAGCAACACAGAATATAATCCGGAGCAGTTTCCTGGTTTGGTTTTGAGAATTAAAGAGCCGAAGTCTGCGGTGTTGGTTTTTTCTTCTGGGAATTTGGTTTGCACTGGGACGAAAAGTGTTGGGCAGGTCAAGCAAGTCATTGAAGAGGTTATCAAGCAGATTGCAAAAATTGGGATAAAAATTACGCAAAAGCCGAAAATCACAGTTCAAAATATTGTTGCTTCAGGAAGTATTGATTTGAGTTTGAATTTGAATGTTTTGGCTTTGCAATTGGAAAATACAGAATATGAGCCAGAACAGTTTCCTGGCTTGGTTTACAAATTAGTGGACCCGCCGGCGACTTTTCTACTTTTTTCAAATGGGAAGTTGGTCTGCACTGGGACGAAAGATAAAAAGCAATTAGAGGAAAGTATGAGGCAGTTGAACAAAAATATCAAGGCAGCTGTGAAGAAATAATTTTATAAAGCAAGGTGTTTTTATATTGGTGAGGTGAATATGGTTAATGAGCAAGATGCAGATGAGCGTTTGGGAGAATCTGTTTATGAACAGTTTGGGCCGGATGATTCTCACAGCAGATTGAAGAAGCTTTTGGAGTTCATGATTTATTTTGTTGGTTTTCTTGGAACGATTCTTACACTTCCGCAGGCGTATAAAATTTGGGTTACGCAAAGTGCTGTCGGAGAATATATCACTTCGTGGGTTGCGTTGACTTTGTTCACGCCGTTCTGGATTTTATACGGAGTTTTGCATAAAAAGAAATCTTTGGTTATGACTTATGTTGTTTGGTTTGTGGTAAATGTTATTGTTTTAATTGGGATTGCTCTTTATCGTTAATTTTTTTAACTGCGCTTTGCTTTATTCTATATGACCTTACACCAAAAAGAGCTGTCGGCGCATTATTTTTCATTGCTGTCTTTGTTAACATTTAATTTTATAGCTGTTGTCGGTGTTTTGTTTTGGGACTGGAGTTCTTCGTTCTTGCTGTTTTCATATTGGCTTGAAAATTTGGCTATTGGTTTTTTTAATGTTTTGAAAATGAGCAAGGCTACGAAGATGGGAAATAATGGGTTATTTACTTACTCTGTTAATGGGAAAGACGTTCGCGCAAGCAAATCTGGAACTATTGTGTTCTTTATTTTTCATTACGGGGGTTTTATGTTTGTTCATTTGATTTTTCTTTTGTTCTTTATTTTTGGAGGATTTGGGGGTTTGGAAAGACCTGATGGTTTGGCAAGGTTTTTTGGGCAGTCCTTTATATTTTTCATAGGTGTTTTTGTAAGCCATCTGGTTTCTTATAAGGTGAACTACGTTGGCAATGAGGAATATAAAAAAGCAAGCGTGGGCAAGTTGTTTGTTTTGCCTTACAAACGAATCATTCCGATACACGTAACAATTATTTTGGCAGCGCTTGTTAGTTCTCCTGCATTGCTGTTGATTGGTTTGAAAACTTTGATTGATGTTGTGGGGCATTTGGGCGAGAGGAAGAAGTTTAGGAAATAGATTTGAGAATTTTTGAAAAGAAATAATTTATAAAGCCAGACCAGGTGGTAAAATCATGGGAAAACACAGATTGCGAAGGATTGCGACAGGTTTAACGCTTGCAGGCTTGGCAGCTGGGGCGTTATCTCAGAATGTTTCTTCACGACCGAACTATTCAAATCAGATATCTGGCAGCCAGCCGACTAGCCAACCAGCAAGCCAGAGAGTTGCAGAGACTGGGGATTTTGGAGGTTTAGAAGGTTGTTTAGATGCAGAAGGCAAAAAGTTCTCTTGGAAAGGTGAAGAATATGCAGTTGCTGAAAAAATTTTGCCGAAAGGATTTGTTGATTCTAAGGACGGAGAAAGGTGGGTTTTGTTTGAAGTTGGTTCTGTTGCTTGTTCTCCGTGCATAGGGATGCGTTATTTCTTGAAAGAAATGGTCAATGAGAGAGATTCTGAAGGAAAATATTCTTTCGATCCTGACGAGCTTAGAGTTTGGTCTTTAACAGGCCATGGTCTTGATAGAATGCGTGCTGAGAGGGAAGGGCAGTTAAATGCAGTGGATCGCTGGGAAATTGCTTGGAAAGAAGCGAAAGAGGAACCTGTTATTGTTTCTTATCCAACTATTTTTCTTTTTGAGAAAACCGACGACGGAACTTATGCGCAGAAGCAATTAGAGCGGAGAGAAGATAGGGCTTTTACAGAGAATGTAAGGGAAGGACTTAGCTTTTTTGTGAACGGCACTTCTTTGCCGGCGTCGTTTGGGGAATCTCCTGTTTCACTTGACAATTTGAAAGTGGATTATCGGCCCACCCTTGGAGATGCGAAAAGAGTTTTGCTTGGATTGGGAATGGGAGTTGATTACGAGTATAACAAAGATTGGGGTTTTATTTTTTCTGGAAATGTTCTCGAAGGGGGTAAATCAGAATGGTTTCTTACAGAGACTTCGCGGGCGTCGCAGAGCAATGAGGTTTTGCCTGGGCGGTGGATTTTTAGTTACTTGGATTCTCCGCAACTTGTTGCTGCAGATTCAGAGATTGAAAAGTTTCCAAGCTATTCAGTCGATCAGAATGTGAGGGAAATAGCGGGGAAGAGGGGAATTAAAATCAAAAGAGATAGAATCAGCAGGAGAGAGTTTAATGATTTGTATGGGGCAGTTATAGAACAAGCTGATGGCTTTAGTTATTCAGAGTTTAGAGAGGATGTTGAGGTTTTGCTGGAGCTTCATGCTAAAGCGGTTTTGCGCCATTATGGGGAGAACTTTCCTTTGGCCGGGAAAGTTTTGCGAGAGTGGATTGATGAAAGGCGGGCGGAATATCGCGGAGAGGCTTCAATTGTGCTGCCTGCGGAAATTCCTCATAGAGCAGAGATTGAAAAGTTTTATGATGGCGCTGCGGGAGATGTTCGTTTTTATGATTGGAAGTTACCTGAGGGATTAAGTTCAGCAGATAAATCTTGTTTGGAAAGAGAGATTGCGGATGAAAGAAAACTCTTTGCGCTTTGTAAAAAGGTTGGAGCTTATTGGATTCCACCACAGACTGCGGAAGGACTTGTTAAGCAATTTTTTGGGGAGCATGATACTAATTATGTTCTTTTGGATAGTTGGTATGAAGATGCTGAACATTCTAATGCACTGAACTTTTTGGAGACTGCGAAAGAGTTGAAGGAAAAAGGACTTTTGACCAGCAATGATGGTTTGTTTATTATGTCAAATCCTGCTACAAGGGGGATAACTTGGTCTGGGTCTTATACGCCTGTTCCGGGAACTTCTTCAAGTTCTGTATTGTTTCCAGTAGACAGCCATAGTGCAGAATTTCAGATAATCGATGGAAACTTGGAATATCTAAGGGGGGAGAGAAGAGGTTATTCACCGTCGAGATTTGGAGAAATTGTTGAGCGTAGAAAACAAAATTATAATGAATAGGAGCTATTTAGAAGATTCCGCTGCCTTGGCATGATTCGCTGTCTGTTCCGCAACCAATCCCCTGGCCACAGTCTTCTACTTCTTCCCACTTATACACTCCCTTACTTACCTTGCACTTCCAAACACATCCTCGGCTGCTATCATTTTCTGTGCATTTTGGCTCTTGCGTTTCATCACCCACTGTTGAACATGAGCTAGATGAAGGGGACTTCCCATCTGTACATACTTTTTTTGCAAAAATTCCATCTATTGTAGGAGGCACTAGCAACCTTGCAACACTTTCTTGGATTCCATCATCGACCGAACTTGCAGGCGATGCAACTCCAAAACTGCTTGAATATCCCGCCAAAGCTACGACGATAAATCCAATCGCAATCAAAATCCCTGCGAGCTTTGTTTTTTCCATGTTTAAAGTTAGTTTGTTTAGTTTAAATATTTTTCTCTTTTTGCGAATTTGGGACAGGATTAAAGCCTGAATAAGTTATGCCAAATATCTCTACAGAAAAGAGCAGTATCAATTCTGTCCACCCTCTTCTGTCTAACTTTCCATCCAAACATTTTCTTATCTCCTCCGAAACAACTCTCTGAGT
>JAHISS010000015.1 GCA_018817905.1 Nanobdellota archaeon | reverse complement strand
ATAAAAATTGCAAATTTATTTTTTGCACAACATAATCAATTTCGCGCAGCAAAAAATTCACGTCGAAAATTGCGCGAAATTGAACTCACTGGGTTGGGTGGGTGGGAGCAAAAAATAAATTTGAAAGTACAATGCGGAGATACTGAACACAAGCAACAACTTTAAAAACCAATTTTCCCCCACATCAAAATGAAGTTTCCGAAAGAAACGAAAAGATATTGCCCATATTGCAAAAAGCACACCCTCCAAACAGTTGGAACTGCAAAACAAAAATCTCGTTCTACAACTCACCCAATGTCTCGAGGTTCAACAGCCAGGGCAAAGGCGCGCGGATTGCGTTCTGGAACAGGAAACAAAGGACGATGGGGAAGCAAACCTGCAATAAAATCATGGAAGCGAAAAACAAAAACAACAAAAAGGATAACTGTCACTTACAAATGCAAGGAATGCAAAAAAATAAAGCAGATAAAAAAAGCAATCCGTTCAGGAAGAATTGAAATAGGAGAAAAGATAGCAAAATAAAATGGCAAAACAACAGAAGATAAAAACAAAAAAAACCGCGAAAAAGAGTTTTTACGAAGTGGAAGCCCCGTTGACATCTACAAAAATTCACCTCTACGGCGCAAGCAAAGAAGAACTTGAAGGGAAGACAATAAAGCTGGACTTAACAAAGAGCCTTCGTGGAAAAAATCTCGAATTAAAACTAAGGGTCGAAAAAGACGGGGAAAAACTTCAGGCCATTCCAAAAAGCACACAGCTTGTTAGTTCATATCTTAAAAGGGTTATGAGAAAAGGAACTGATTATGCAGAAAGTTCTTTTGAAACTGAATGCAAAGATTGCGTTGCAAAAGCCAAAATCCTCTTGGTAACAAGAAAACGAGTTTCCAGAGTTGTATTAAAAACACTAAGAGAAAATGCACAGAAGCACCTTTCACCATACATAAAAACCAGAAACGCCGAAGAAATTTTCTCAGAAATCATTTCGAATAAACTCCAAAAACAACTTGCAGCGAAGTTGAAAAAGATTTATCCTTTGGCGCTTTGCGAAATTCGAATATTTGAAGTTCTCAGACCTTTGAAAGAAAAGAAGGAATAATCAAATAGCCCCGCCAGGATTCGAAATCCGAGCCATTTTGGAATTAGGAGTTAGGTCGTCGGTATTTGGTAAAATGTTTAATCTGTTGTTTTTCCCTCGACGATGAATTGTAACTTCCGAACCAGAATTCCTCTTTTTTGTTTTATTGCTTTTTAACATTTTACAGCAAAATAAAAGCTTACTGATATACAAATGTATACTGAGAAATTTTATTTTTGGACTATTCTTGCAAAGGATTTCTTATGTAAAGAAGATATTTTCCATCACTTCTATTTGGTAAATATTTATTCGCCACTTCCATAACTCTTTCTGGCGTTACTGCATTATATCCTTCTATAAATGATTCAGGAGTTAAACCTTCATCAAGTTTCATTTCAATAGCAGAAATATGCCCTTCATTAGACTCAAATGCTTTAGCAAGATTATATTTTGCACTTTTTTTAATTCTTTCAACAGAACCATCGCTAACTCGTTCATGTTTCATTCTTTCAATTTGTCTAAAAATTGCCCCAACTGATTCGTTAATTCTATTTGCCGGAACTGACGCATTAACTCCCAACTCTCCTGCGTTATAATCTCCATCTGTCGAAGTTCCAACATTATAAGCTAAGCCTTCTTTTAATCCAACATTTTGAAATAAGAAAGAATTTGTATCTCCTCCGAGAATCTGATTCATTGTTCTAACAGCATATTCATCTTCGTGTCCAGTTGTAGGACCAAGATATGATAAAAAAATTTGTGCAGAACTTTCAGAAGGGTTATCTATATTGAGCATTTCTGGAGCAGGTCTACTTAAAACAATCGTAAGTGTTTAGCTTCTTAACGTCTGCTTCATCATATTCTGAGGATTCAATCTCCTAAGTTTCCACGTCTGCAATAAAGAAAGTAAAACTTCCATTGTGTGAGTTCCCTTTTCATTTCTCAATGTCCCAGTAATCTTTCTT
>JAHISS010000097.1 GCA_018817905.1 Nanobdellota archaeon | reverse complement strand
TTTTATCAATGGAAATCTCACGAAAAGAAAAGCCTTCAAAATTGTAAAGTTGCGCAAATGCTCTTTTGCCTCTAGAGGCCGCCATATCCTAAAATTTGGCTGTTTATGATATAAATCTATTCACACCAATACAGAAGTTCCTAATAAATTATTATAGTCTTTCTTCCGATGAGAGCACTACGAGGATTGTTGATATTTATCAGATGCATAAAGATTGTATTGTTGCTTTTTGCAATTTAAGGGAGGATGAAAGAACTTTTGTTATTGACAGAATAAATGCTGCTGCTTTGCTTGATGATAAATATTCGATACCAAAAGGTTGGGAACCAGAAAGCATTATTCTCGATAAATAAAACCGATTAGATTCAGAAGAAAATACTGAGATTTTTATTAGTCCCTTTTATTGGATAATTATAAAAACACTTTGTTCTTTTTGATTGCATGGCGTTAACACCAGAGCAAGTCGCGGAATTGAAGAAGCAGTTGAGTGAGCAGATTAAGGATTTGCCGGAGGAGCAGAAGGCGCAGGCGCAGGCGCAGATTGGCGGGATGAGTGCGGAGGCGTTGGAGGTGATGCTGAAGCAGCAGCTTGCGCAGCAAGGACAGCAGGCGGCGATGCCTTCTGGTGCAGGGCCGCAGAAAAGTATTTTTAGAATGATTGTTGACGGCGATGTGCCTTCGAAGAAGATTGATGAGAATAACGATGCAGTTGCTGTTGTGTCTGTCAAGCCGGTTTCGCGCGGGCATGTTTTAGTTATTCCGAAAAAAGTAATTGGCGATGTAAAATTAATTTCTGGTTCTGTTATGAATCTGGCGCGGAAAGTTGCTAAGAAGATTTCTTCTAAGTTCAAGCCGACTGGAACAGAGATACAAACTTCGAACGCTTTTGGCGAAGTTGTTGTTAATGTTATTCCTGTTTACGACAAGCCGGTGAATGTTAGTTCTCCGCCTTACGATGCTGATGAAAAAGAGCTTGAGGAGGTTTATAAAAAGTTGAGGGTTGTTCAAAAAAAGAAAGTTGAGAAAATTAAAATAAAAAAGAAAAAAGTGGAAGTTTTGAAGTTGAGAAGAAGAGTGCCGTGATTGGTTAATTTAGAAGTGGTAACAAACCGTAAAGTTTAAATAGCCTTTTTCTATGAAAAGATTATGAGTAGAATAAAACAACCGCAGTTTGAAGGTTTTGCCGAAGTTCCAATTGTAGTGAGAAAAGATTACAATGTTTTATTCGGAGAGCTGGGAGAGGAAGTTAGGAAAGTTGCAGAAGGTACATTCAATGAGAGGTTGGAGGGTTTTCCAGGATTGGCAGGCACTCTTAGAATGGTAGATGCCAATGGAAGACGTGAACTTGCAGGTTCGAATTTGCCTGTTCGTGCTGGTTTGAATCTTGTTGATTTTAGTGGTTTTGGAATTCAGGTTTGTGATGAAGGAGATTTGGCTAGAATTTATAATGATGAAGTTGAAAGATTATCACAAAGAAAAGAAGGATTTTTCGCAGGAAAACACTGGTTTGATTTATCATTAATAAGAAATCCGCACGTTACTCGGAGAGAGTTAGCTCCATGGGAGAGGGAATTGAATGATGGAATTAATGAGATATGCGGCGCTGGGGAAATTGTTTCAGTGCCTTACGGAGCGATAGTTCCTGTTAGGCTTGATGAAGATAATGCTCCTTTTGGAAGAATTAGCGGTTATTCGTTTAGGATAAGTCCGAATGCTAAGGGCGCCCTTAGTGTTGTTGAGGTTACTGCAAAAGAAGCCCAAGGAGGATATGATTTTTCCAGATTGGATGAAAATAGCGCTTTTCCAGTTAAAGGAGAAGGAAGACATTTTTATGGAATCGGAGATCGAACCTTTTCGGGGTTGTATGTCAGCAGGTACCTCAGTGTCAGCTGCGATGGGGATCCTTTGGGCTCCGGTGAGGGCGGTCGGGTAGTTTTCAAGTCGCGAAGCGACGCGCCAGAGAAATAAGAGCTTGAGAGAAAGCGAACTTTTTGTGGAAAAGAATAAATAGTTGTGATGTTTGATTTAACTCCTGGCTATGCTTACGCATAGTTGGGCTACACGCTGTCCGCTTATGTCGAACAAGACACATACAACTGCGACAGTTAGTATTTTCTTTATTGAGAATGAAACCTGAAGCAGTGGTGGCATGAAGAGTGGATAGCTATCTGTTTCGAGGTTGTATGTCAACAGGAACCTCAATGTCAACTGCAATGAGAATCCTTTGAACTCCAATGAGAACGGTCGAATAGCTTAAGCGCATAGTCAGGTCGGATTTATGAAAACATACAACAATTTGTATCAGCAGATTTATTCTATGGGGAATTTAACAATTGCTTGGAGAAAAGCGAGAAAGGATAAAACTGGTAGAGAAGATGTTGTTGAGTTTGAGGAAGATTTAATCAGGAATTTGTTGAATTTGCATTATGAATTAAAGAATCAAACTTACAAGCCAAGAGAATTGAGAACATTTATCTTGCAAGATCCTAAGACGAGAGTTATTTCAATATCTGATTTTAGAGATAGAGTTGTTCATCATGCGTTGATTAACGTAGCTGGAGGGATTTTTGAGAGGCAATTTATCTTTGACTCTTGCGCAGGACAAAAAGGAAAAGGAGCTTTGTTTGCTGTTGAAAGGTTTGACAAATTTTCAAGAAAAGTAACAAATAATTTTACAACTTGCGGATTTTGTTTGAAGGCTGACGTTAAACATTATTTTCAGAATATTAATCATGAGAAATTAATGGGGATTATTGGCAGAAGGATTAAAGATGAAAAAGTGATATGGCTTTTTTGGCAAATATTGAAAAATTGCTTTGATGAAAAAGGAATGCCTCTTGGAAATTATACTTCTCAATTTTTGGCAAATGTTTATTTGAACGAGCTGGATTATTTTGTTAAGCATGAGCTGGGGGTGAAATTTTACATTCGTTATGTTGATGATTTTGTTTTGCTGCATTCTTCGCGGAAAAATATTTTTGAATGGATGGAAGCGATTGAGGTTTTTCTTATTGATAATCTAAGAATTGAATTGCACAAAGATAAAACACATATTGTTCCATTGACTAGGGGGACTGATTTTGCGGGATTTAGTACCTGCTAACAACAATTCACAAATAACTTCTCAAAGTTTCAAACAAGGGTTTCCCTTGTTTCTTCCACGAAGCCAAACAAGTTGTAATTCTTTCCAACACAAAAGCACCATCCTCCGATCTCAATCCCCCCGTTATCTTCCTTTGCACAATTAACTCTCTCAATGCTTGCTCTGCGAAATTATTTGTTGGTTCCACATCCGTATGAACGACGCAAGTGAACCAAGCGTCCAAGCCATTCAATATCTTCTTTCCCAATTTCTTAAATCTATAATCCCCGAACATATTTCCTGCAGCAAACTCCAATCTATCTTTCATTTCTCGTTGTAAAAATATTCTTTTGTCGTCGGGAGGATGCTCTTCCCGAATTTTACAAATTTCAATAAACAAATCGTGGATTTGTTTATTCTTAAAATTGAAATCTTTATGTTTTTCTTCCAATGCGTCACATTCCCTTAAGAGATGCGCCCAACATCTCTGCAAAATTTCTGCAAACTTTGAATAAACAATCCAGCCATCTGAAACAATAATACCCTTAAACTTTTTCCCTAAAATTTCTTCAATAACCTTTTTACATCTTGATTTTCTTATTACGAATAAAATACAATTCTCACAAACAAAAGTCCAAAGCCACCACGTTTTCCCATTCAATTTGTACGCAGTCTCGTCGACATATATTATTTTCGCAGACCTTATTTCTTTTATTGTATCATAATGATTCTTATCCAATTTTCTTGCTACCTGTTTTGTAATCCCATAAATTCCAGTATTTGTAATTTTTAATTTATGATTTCTGTTTAACGAATTTTCTACTTTTCTCAACGGTAATCTATCTTCAAATTTTAATAATGCTACATGAGTTTGAACATTTTTTCCAAAGCGCCCAGAGGGCGCTTTATTTCTTGCAACAACTTTTTTATGACATCGAGGGCAAACATAACTATTTATTTTATGTTCTAATACTCTAATCGGTTGAGGTTCTGGAATTTCTTCTTCAATAATACTTTTGGTTTCCGTCGGAGAACTCAATTTTGCATGACAGTGAGGACATTCATCTTCAGAATATTCCACTGTAATAGTTGGGATTGGTTCAGGCCTTTCATATTTCGGATGCCCTTTTGGTGCTCCAAGTTTTCCTGATTGAAACTTCAATCTTTTTTTTTAAATCTCTGTTTGCTCGAAGGCGTATGCGCATTTTCGTAAGCCAAAAGCCTGCGTTCGAGTTGATTAACTTTAGTTTGAAGATATTCAATCAATTTATCTTTCCTT
>JAHISS010000096.1 GCA_018817905.1 Nanobdellota archaeon | reverse complement strand
TTTTTATCTATCTTATTTATCAAAGCAATAGGCCCAAAAGAAAAACTTACGTTTCCTTTCATTTCAATCTAGGCCTCCTTTCAGTTGTTGAACACAACTGAAAGATTCAGCATTTAAGTTTAACTGGCGATGTCAAGTATAAAGTCTGAATAAGGAATTACTTTTTACACAGGATACTTTTTTCTGTGGGCTTTAACCTTATCAAGCACTTTCTTCATTTCTTTCATCCTTTTATCAATTTTATGTTGAAATATTTTCCAATTAAGATATGGAACAAGAAGCACAAAAATTAAGATAAGAAGAATGGCTATTAAGATAAATAAATATACCCCTGGGTAAATTATAGAATTTTTAATTAAATCATTAGTTACACCTGCAATTAGGCTCCCAATTATCCCAATTGATATTCCTATAATTAATAGCTTGTTCTCTCTAATTCTCCTAAATTCTTTTTTAAGCTCGGCTTCAACACTTGCTTTAATCATCGTCCCTCACACCACTCACACTTTCCCTCTAACCAACCTCTCAATCTCCCCAACACTCCCAGGATTCACCAACGTCGAAGTGTTCGTCACTTCTTCCCCAGCAATCAAAGCTTTAAGGATACGACGCATCATTTTCCCACTCCGCGTCTTAGGAATATCCTCAACAAAATAAACTTCCGCCGGCTTGGCAATCGGACCAATCATCTTAACAACTCTCGCAATAACTTCCTCTTCCGTCAAACTTCTTTTTGCTTTAACAAACGCAACAGGAACTTCTCCCCTGAGTTTATCAGCCTTTGAGACAACTGCTGCTTCAGCAACTCCCTTCAAACCAGCAATCGCATTCTCAATCTCCGCCGTAGACATTCTATGCCCCGCAACTTTGATTATGTCGTCAGCTCTTCCTAAAACTCTGAGGTTGCCTCCCTTTTCAAACGCATTATCTTCTGCCAAGTAAACCCCTTTCTTGAAATATTTTATGTACCTTTTTTCATTTTTCCAAACACCGCGCATCAAACCTGGAGCAAACGGCGGAACCTGAACCAACATTCCCTTTTTCCCGGGTTTGACTTTCCGAAGGTTATCATCAACAATTTTGTATTCAATTCCTGGAAACGGCTTCCCTGCGTAAGTTGGGATGAACGGCCCAATTCCTGGCAACGCGCAGATTACAGCGCTTCCTGTTTCTGTCTGCCAATACGTATCAATCACAGGACATCTGCTCTTCCCAATATTCTTAAAGAACCACATCCACGTCGCCTCATCAATCGGCTCGCCCACACTTCCAAGAATCTTCAAGGAATCCAGATTATACTTCTTTGTATGCTCCGTCCCATCAAGAGCAAACATCCTCAAAGCAGTCGGCGCAGTATAGAACACATTAACTTTTTCTTTATCAATTACTTCCAAATATCTATCAGGTTCCGGATAATTCGGCAAACCTTCAAAAATCAAAGTCGTCGCTCCAGTCAACAGCGGCCCATAACAAGCATAAGTATGCCCCGTTATCCACCCAACATCTGCAGTGCACCACATCGATTCGTTTTCTTTCAAATTAAAAACATCCCTGCACGACCAATACGCCTGAACAGCATAACCGCCGACAGCATGCATCACGCCCTTTGGCTTCCCAGTCGTTCCAGACGTGTACAAAATAAAAGCAGCATCTTCAGCATCCATTTCAACCGGCTTGACAATAACTTCCTCTGCCTTCTCAAACATTCTCCCTCTCTTTGCCCTGTCAACAACAATCTTCTGAATCTCTATCCCTCTGCAAGATTCATTCGCTTGCTCTAACAAATTAATTTTCTTTCCTTTTCTAAAATAATAATTCGCAGTAACAAGAACTTTCGCCCCGCCGTCTTTTATCCTTGTCCTCAACGCATCTGCACTAAACGCGGAAAAAACAACAGAATGAATCGCGCCAATTCTCGCACAAGCCAGCATGAAAACCAACGCCTCTGGAATCATCGGCAGATAAATCGCAACAACATCTCCTTTCTTAACTCCCTTTTTCTGCAAAAGCCCAGCTGCCTGATTCACTTGTTTGAAAAGCTCAGAATATGAAATTCTTTGAACTTTCTCGTCGGGACTTTCAGGAACAAAAATCACCGCAGTCTGGTCAGGCTTATCCAAATGTCTATCAACCGCATTGTAACACAAGTTCAGCTTCCCGCCAAGAAACCATCCAAACTTCAAACCCTTCTGTTCATACGCCGTATGCCAAGGTTCAATCCAATCAACGCCAGTTCTAGCAAGCTCTTCCCAAAACTTAATCCTGTCTTCCCCAGCTCGCTTGTAAACATCCTGCCCAGCTAAACCAATTTCCTTCGCCTTTGCCGTCGGCCAAAACACCTTTCCTTTTTTTTCAACGTATTTCATCATCTTCTTTTACCTAACAAGAGAAACAAATAGTTTTTATAAAGTTTCACTTAATCGGAATTTCCCAATTCAGGCATGATTACTTCAATAAGATTACTACGATCACCCTCTCCCTCAAATTCAATAAATTCAACATGATAAGCGCCCCTATTCGGATACTTGCTCAATGTCAAAAAGCAATCGTATCCTGGAGACACCCAGCCAGCATACATCAATAAACCCCTATGTCCTTCTGCATGTTCTCCTGCTGCAGTGCTCCCCGGAAAGAGATAAATAGAACCTCTTCTAAACTCCCTCGCAGAATCGCGACCTGTTGGTTTTTGATCATCCAACTCCTCAGGGAAATTATCAATCTGCTTATAAGACCATGCACGAGGGTGCTCCACATCGCCAAGAGGACTTCCTGCTGTAGAGTATCTGAGTGTAGAAAAATCAAGATGATTAAATTTAAACTCATAACCCATCTTTTTCAACCTTGCCCACCACAATCTAAAGTCTTCACTTTTGGTGTCTTGCTTAAGAAACTCTGGAAAGGCACGAAACTGGATAACACCTCCGCCTTCATATTTAGTAAGAGGAAGTAAAACTTCGAATTTCTTCCATGAGTCCCCAGAAGCCAGCGGACTTGCAGAAGAATGTGTCATCCGATACAGTCCATCCCTTCCCGATTCCCATCCCAACTCTTCAACCATTCCTCCCTTGACGATTTGACAAAAATTACCTAAACAGTGATTAGGAAACCTGAAATCAAAATCAATATCATTATTCCTCCTCCCCATCCCCACTTCCCATGTAAAATCATAACCAATAGATTCAAGAGAAACTCCTAAATCCAATTCTTCGTATTTCTGACGAACAGAACCCTTCCCCAAGTATGCTTTTTCTGGTTCAACTCCTCGCAATATTCCTTCTAAAAATTTTCCAAGTTGCACAGGATGAGTTGAAATATCTTCTGGTCTAACTATTCTTGCCCGACTAAGAACTCGTGAAGTTTCCCGTTGAACTACTTCGTCAAACTCTCTTTTGACCTTCTGCCTAACTGTCTTAGCAACCTCCATTTCTAACTTCTGAAACCTTCCGGCAGTTATCTCTACAGGATTCAACAATCCCTGGCCTTCAACAAGCCCCTTAGCAGTTACTTCCGTTTCCATTTTAACTCCTTGAAAATCACAACATCTACCGATATATAAAATAATACCCCGATAATATTTAACAAAAGAGGAATATTTATAAGATAAGGTAAACTATGTTAAATATGGATAAGATAGACAAAAAGATTTTGTATGAATTAGATTTGAACAGCAGGCAGTCATTTCAATCTCTTGGGAGAAAAGTGGGGCTGGGAAAAGAAACTGTTTTTCATAGAGTGCAAAAATTAAAAGAAAAAGAAGTAATTGATAAATTTATCACAATACTGAACGTTCACGAACTAGGTTACCAAAATTATAGATTATTCCTAAAACTAAAAAACGTAGATAGCAAAACCGAAGACAATATCATAAAATTCTTTAAAGAGCTAAAATCAATAGGATGGGTCGTCAGTATCGAAGGTTATTGGAATCTCGGAGTTTGGTTTATGGTTGACGATTTTTGTTCATTTAAGGAAGATTATAAAAAATTTAAGAATAAATTTTCCAACTTTATAGCAAACGAAAAACTATCGATTTTTTCAGACGTGAAATATTTTTCAAGAAGTTACCTTGTTTCAAAAAAGAACAACTCTGTTCTTGAGGTTAAAGTGCCAAAGGAAAAACAAAAAATAAGGGAAGATGAATTAAATATTATCAAAAAACTCGCAGAGAACTCGAGGGCTTCTGTTTTAGAAATCTCCGATTATGCAAATATCTCTACCAAAACTGTGATGAAAAAGATTAAAGACCTCGAAAAGAGGAAAGTAATTCTCGGTTATCGCCTAAAAATAAACTTAGAAAAAATTGGAGTGGAATATTACAAACTACATTTTAAATTAAACAATCTTTCAGAAAAAGATAAAGACGAAATTAAAAAGTTTATCTATGAAAATCCGAATATAACCTATCTGGACGAAACAATTTCAGGTTATGACTTAGAGTTGGATATACAAATCGAAGACAAGAAAGAACTTGATGGACTCTTGACTGCATTAAAGAATAAATTCAAAAAGAATATTGAGAACTATGACGTTTTAATTTATATTAAAGAGCACAAACACATTTTTTTACCAAGTTAGTTCAACGTATTTCATCTCACACCTTTTTTCTTCAACTTCAACCTTCCCCCCACCCGCCCAAAGATTATTTCCCAAAATTTCTTCTCGTTAACGCTCAATTTTCCCCCATCAACTTTCCCCAAAACCCTGCCCAACAACACCAGCTCCTTATCACTTAACCTTATCCTATTAATTGTTTCTGGAACTATTCTCACTTCCCTTTCCTCCGCGTAATAAAATACTTCTTATCCTTAACACCCTTCTCATACAACCTC
>JAHISS010000095.1 GCA_018817905.1 Nanobdellota archaeon | reverse complement strand
GGACTTTTCCGTTTGTTGATATTTGTCAGACATTGCATGCAAGTCGAAAGTGAGATATTTGGCTATTTAGAACGTTAAACGGCTAATATTGAATTTAGTTAGTCCGGATTTAGGCTAATCACCAAATTCTTATAGGATAACTTCGCTATTTTGTATATTTAGTTCATTTATTTCCTAAAACTTTTGCTAATGCCAGAAGTCCAAAACGAAGGCAGGGGATTTGAAACAAAACCACGAAACTCGTTTGCGTAAATATAGGCGAGGCCTTTGTCGTTCCGGTGTTTGTTAAATCTTTCTTCGACCTCCTGATATATGTCGCGTATCTTCTTCCTTTCAAAATCTTTTTGCAGCAAGGAAGTTGGTTTAAGCACTAAAAAGTCTGCTTGCCTGATAATGTTCACGTCTAAGTTAGAGGAGTTTTGTGAGATAAACAGAATGTTTAAGTTTTTATGGCGCGCTATCAAGATGAGTTCACTCAGCAGCTGGTTTGGCTTGCTCATTGCTTTTCTGGAGCTAAACAAAATTCCACCTTCGTCTATTATAACTGTTGCATTGTTTTTAATTTGAGAGATGTCCTCAACAACTTCTATCCAAGAAGGCATCTCTTCTTTTTTGAAGCCCATTGCATAGCACTTAACTTTCTTTTTGAAATAGACATTTTCCATAAGTTTAATAGCAAATGCGGTTTTTCCAGAACCTCTTGCCCCGAGAATAATTCCAATCTTGCTTTCTGCTTTCAAAATTTCTTTTTCCCATGCGCTTAAATCTCCTGATATCGCTTCAATAATTCGAAGTTCTCCATACTCGGCTGTTATTTTTTCTCGTTTACTTTGAATCTCTTTTTCAACTCTTTTTTGTTTTATTTTCTTTCCCAATCGATAGATTCCCCGCCCAGCATAATACGGACTTTTCAAAATTGTTAAGAACGCGCCAGATGACTTTTTCTTCATATCTTTATAAGAAAATGCCACTATTAATTCTTTTGGATGCGAACATTTATACATTGCTGCAACTTCAGGTTAAAAATGATACAAAAAATAAAAAAACACTTTAAGGAAGTTCTTGAAATCAAAACAGCGCCTAAAGAGATAGCAGCAGGATTTGCATTAGGCACATTTCTTGCCATCCTCCCAACATTTGGTTTTGGAGTTTTAATCGGGTTACTGGTAATCCTAATTTTTAAGAGAGTAAGCAAAATCTCAATGATAGTTGCATTTGCAATCTGGAATCCACTTGTGTTAATTCCGATTGCAGCGTTAAGTTATAAAATTGGGGATATAATTTTATCAGAAGTTCCAAGATATAGTTTTAAGATTGAGGTCATTAACCAAGTCTATGTTTATAGCAGAAGATTTATTTTAGGGAATATTATTGTTGCGACAACTTTCACCATAATCAGTTATTTTGTTGTTTATTTTTCTGTAAACAGGTATCAAAAGAAAGCTAAATAATTAAAATATAACTCTTATTATCAACAACGCCATGAAAACAACATAAAGCAAGATAAGAATAACGCCCTCTTTCTTTCTAATTTCCCAATTACTCTTAATAAAGAAAAGCAAGATTAGTCCTAGGAAAATCATAAATGGAGCAACATACAAAAGAGTGATTCTTAAGACATTTAGCGGATTGATTATTGAGGAAATCCCTAAAACAAGAAGCGTGTTAGTTAAGCAAGAACCAAGAGCATTACCAATGACTATGTTTCCCATCTTGTTCCTAACTGCAGTAACTGCAACGCTCATCTCGGGCATTGTCGTGCCTATGGCAATAAGCGCTCCAATAACAACTTGCGGCAGGCTAAGGAGGTTAGCGAAAAATACAGCTTCTTCAACCACATATTTTGCACCAAAAAAAATCGCAACACCACTTACCAACATAAACATAACATCTTTAGCAATCCCTATTTTTGAATACCCTGCCTTTTTACCCTTGCTTTTCTTGGACAATCGCTGCCAAACTGAATTAACATAACCAAACTTAAAGAAATAATTTGAAAATTCTATAAATCCAGATTTCTTAGTGGACTTTGCTTCAAAGATAAACAAAGTGTAAGCTATAAAGAAAATCACTAAGACAATGCCCTCGATTCTTGAAATCACATTATTTAAGATGAAAAGCTGGAATAGGATAAACGAAGCAATCATAATATATCCTTCCCGATTAAGAATCTTTTCTTTAGTTTTAATCACCATAAAAAAAGCAGCAACTCCTATTATCAGCCCCATATTTGCAATGTTTGCCCCAGTTATTGTTCCTATGACAAGGCCGCTCTCATTTTTTGCTGAAGCAACAATAGAAGAAATCAACTCTGGAAGCGAAGTTCCAATAGCAACCAAAGTCAATCCAATTATAAACTCAGAGACATTAAATTTTTTAGCTAAAGAAGCAGCAGATTTGATAAAATAACTTGAACCCTTTACTAACAATAACAATCCAATTGCAAATCCTAACAAGTTAATTATCATTTACACCCCAAAAGGAATTATAAAGCAACTTTTATAAATATTACGAGATGTCTGCAAAAACATTTAAATGAAAAATTCTACAAACAGAAATGGAAAAAAGAGTTGATGAAAAACAAGAGGAAAAACTAAAAGAAGAAGCGAGAAAAATAAGCATTAGGGAGGGCGCTGCCTCTAGTTTGATGGAAGGTTTTGGTAATAGATTCGTGACTCCGTTTGCTTTGGCCTTGAACGCAACAAATGCTCAAATTGGTTTTCTTGCTACTCTTCCTGGTTTAGTTGGTAATTTAGCACAACTGATATCTTTAAGACTAATTAAAAAAATGTCACGAAAAAAAATTCTACTAAAGGCTGTCTTTTTTCAAGCATTGTTATGGCTGCCTTTGATACTCATTGGGGGACTTTATTTCTTTTTCAATTTAAGCAGTAATTTATCTGTTATTTTATTAATTGCGATTTATACTGTCATGATATTTGTTGGAGCTATTGCAGGACCTGCCTGGAGCTCTTGGATGAGAGACATTGTTTCTGTAAAAAACGGAGAATTTTTTGCTAAGAGAGGAAAAGTAGTTACAGCTTTCCTGTTAGGCAGTATGCTACTTGCTGGTTTTATTCTTGATTATTTTCAAAAAAGAACTGTCTTTTACGGATTTGCAATTTTGTTTTTTATAGCATTAATCGGAAGGATGGTTTCTTATCGCTATTTTACGAAAAAATATGAACCTGTATACGTGCACAATGAACAAAGCCATTTTTCTTTAAGACAGTTTGTAATAAAAATGCATACAACTAATTTTGGGCGGTTTGTTATTTTTATTGCTTTGATTACTTTCGCAACTTCTGTTGCAGGTCCATTTTTTGCAGTTTACATGTTAGAAAATTTAGGTCTGTCTTATCTATCTTTTACAATAATTACAATAAGCCCTGTTTTAGCAACATTGTTATTTTTGCCAATATGGGGAAGGTTTTCTGATAATCACGGGAACATTAGAATTTTGCAAATAGTAGGATTTTTGATTTCAACAATTCCCATACTTTGGGTTATTGTTTCATTTGTTCCTTTACCTTCAAAATTTCATTTAATTACTCTCTTAGTCGGCGTAGAAATCTTTTCAGGATATGCGTGGTCAGGTTTTAATCATGCTGCTGCAACTTTTATTTACGAAGCTGTTTCAAGAGAAAAAATGGCTTATTGCTTTTCTTATTTCAATATTATTAACTCTATTGGAGCTTTTCTTGGAGCCATTTTAGGCGGCTTTATAGCATCACAACCTTTTGTACTGTTTGGGTTTGTCCCAATTATCGTCGTTTTCCTGCTAAGTTCAATTCTGAGATTGCTGTCATATTCAATTATGATTTCAAAAGTTAAAGAAGTAAAACCAGTTACAACCTTTTCTGTTTCAAGACATGTCAAAAACCAAATCGACAAAGGGGCAATTATCTTTTGGAAAGTGATTGGATTTAAACCAATTACACTAAAACAATATTTTACACAATAGTTTTTTAGCGCTTTTTCTTCTTCTCATCCAAATCCTTTTTGTAAACTATTGTTCGATAAGGGAATGGAATCTCGATTCCTTGTTTGTCAAATTCTTTCTTAATTTCCTCAGTGAGTTCATAACCAATAAACCATGCTTTTTTTGGAGCGGCAACCCAAAAATATAATCTTAAGTTGACTGCGAAATCTCCGCATTCTGTAACCTTAACCATTGGTTCTTTTTTCTCAATTTCTCCCTTGTCATCTTTCACTTCTGGAACTATAACCTCTGGATGTTTATTCGCTTTGTCAAGCATGATTTTCTTTGCCTTATCAATATCAGAGTCGTAACTAATTCCCATATTGACAGTCCAGAGCATTCTTTCTTCCTTGATACTGTAGTTTATAACTTCTTTTTCAGCAATCAGCGAGTTTGGAACAATTATCCTGCGGTTATCCCATGTTTTGATAACAGTATGCCTTAGGTTCATTTCTTCTACGTCTCCAAGTTCATCTCCAATTTTTAATCTATCTCCTATTCTAAAAGGTGTAAAAATTGCGATTGAGATTCCTGAAATGATATTGGAAAGAGTTTTCTGGGCAGCAAATCCTAAAACAATAGCAATGATTCCTGCTCCTGCAAGAATGGAAATTGAAAATGCCTTGAACCCTGGAATAAGAAACAAAATCTGAACAAATGCAAGTAAATAAATAGAGGATGTTAGAATAATCCTTAAAAAGTTGATTCTGGTTCCTTTAATCCTTGTTTCTTCGACAGAACTCTTTTTCTTCAGCTTTTTCCCAGCCCTTTTGAAATAATGCTTTACAATTGAACTCAGTATAAATGCAGCGAGGATTATTATCAAAGATTTGAAAAGCATGTTAAGATACGTGTTTTGCATCAAGGAAACAAATTGAATTGCCATTTAAAATTAAATAAAATAGAAGTTAAAAAGGTATCTAATCAACGGGCTTTGTTGAAAAAGTCGAAAATTGTTTGCAACATATAGCTCGATTTTCTGAGCAAAACGAAGCAAACCGAGAGTATCTGGGCGGATGGGTTGGGTCGCGAACAGCAGGAAAAAAGATTTTCAACAAAGCCCAGAAACAGATAATTTTTAAATTGTTTTTTCCAAGTTTGTAGATGAAAATTCAAAGAAGAAATAAAAAGCTGGAGACCTATGGAAAGGTTAGGGACTATCGTTCTCGGGCAAGGGTTTTGCTTTTCTCTGTAGTGTTGATTATCTTTGTAGTTGTTTTGACAATTGCGCGGGGGTTTCTTGTTCCTCAGGCTCCTCAATTTTTAACTGGGGCAGTGATTGCGGAAAATGTTGGAAATGGAAAAACAAATGAAGAAATTAATTATGACTTTGAGAAGATTAACTTTGATATTGGCGTGCTACGGGATGACGAGGTGGTCAAGAGTTTGCCGAAAAGTGCAGTGGTCTGGTTTTGTCTTGGAGAAAGCTGTTTCACGCTTTCGAAAAATTCTGTCACTGCAGGGAAAATCGGAAGCGCAGATGTCTTGATAGGGCTGCCGCTGAAGTATGTTGGCGAGCTCGGAAGAGGGTTGTGCAATGCTCTTGGCAAAGCAAATTCCAACGGAGAACTTGGGATTGAGACGGAAAAAACAAACGCTTATCTTGCATGGAAGTATAAAGGGATGTTGAAGTATCGGGAGTGTTTGGGGTATTAGCTATCTATCGGTGCATGGAAAGAAAAGAAATAAATTTTAGTATATAATTTTGAAAAAATAGCTTCATTTGTAGCCAACCCCCTAAATTAATAATAAAATCAATCGGGAGCATAATGTTGGTTGGATTTGTAGATAATCATTTGGTTAGTTAGCGCTGTGGTGGGTTGGGTAACTTGGAAATTCTCAGAGAATTTAGTAATGGCTGCTGAGAGTTATGCGATATAGTATACTAAACGTCAGATTTATATAATTTCATAGCTTAATCTTTGAGTAAGGAGGTAAGTTCTATGAAAACAAAATGTCCGTTTTGTAAGAAATTGTCAGCAGTAAAACAAGGTTACCGAAAAAATAAAACAGGCAAAAAACAAAAGTATCAATGTCTCGAATGTGGAAAATGGTTCATCGAAGACGATGGATTCAAAAGAATGAGGCATAAACCTGAAGACATTGTTCGAGCTGTGAGTTTGCACAGCGATGGCATGTCGCTGTTCAAAACAAAAAATCATATCTGGCAGCATGATGGAGTTAAAGTCACAAAAAGAACAATCAGCCAATGGACAAAAAAATATTCAAATTTTTTAAAATCCGATAACTAAACTTGAACCAACGCTAAAAGGAAGGCAACATTATGATGAAAAATATGTCAAGGTAAACGGAAAAGATTGCTACGACTTGAACTGCATCGACAGCAAAACAAAATTCGCAACAGCACATTTATTCGTCGATAAAAGGACAAAAGAGAACTGCGTTAGGTTTCTTTCTCAGATAAAAGAAAGGTGCTACAGCCAGATTCTTGCAAAATATTTCACGAGGAAATATTTCAACGAAGATTTGGAGTTGGTAACTTTTGTTTGTGATGGATTCGGAAATTACAAATCAGCTTTCAACAAACTTTTTTATCGGGTTGCTAAACTGCAATTTGGCGTGCCAATCGCATGCAAAAAATTTGGGCTGAAACATAACAACAATCCAGTTGAAAGATACAACGGAAAAATAAAGGATAGGTTGAATTGCATGCGCGGAGAATTCAAGAGTTTTGAATATGCTGAATCGTTTATGAATCTGCAAAATGTCATGAATAATTTTGTGAATCCGCATCAACAACTCGGAGGAAAAACGCCTGCGGAGAAAGCAGGAATAAGGTTGAAGTTGGGAAGAAATAAGTTATTGGGATTGATAATTGAAATGGCAAGAAGATTCACCTGACGACAAGTTTACTATATC
>JAHISS010000094.1 GCA_018817905.1 Nanobdellota archaeon | reverse complement strand
GGCTACACTATAACTTCAGACATAGTTGAAATACAAGAAGGAGTAGTAATTATGCATTGTGTAGCAAGGTTAGGAACCACTGAAGTGTGGGATGATAGCGCAGGGCAACATGGATGCGAAATCACAGAAGCAGAAGATAATGGAAATTTTAATAACGCAAATCTTCTCTCTGCCGAAGATTGTTTATCTAAACAGCAAGGCATGAAAATACAAGGAGAACTATCTTCGTTTGAAGATGTCGATATATTCAAGATGGACGGGCAATGGCTGCCCGGAGATGTAATTGTGATTGAGTCACCAAATTCAATATTAAATATGCGAGTGGCATTATTCGATGAAAAAGGGGAATTGTTAGGGCTATATTTTCCAGGACGCGTTCTTGACATAATTTTTTCCCATCGTATTTTTTACCAGTTGAGAACCAGGCACGAATCACTTTATTTAGCTCTTGCCAACCACGGCTCAACTAACTCTCAAGGAGAATATAGTGTCAAAATAAAAAAATCCCCTGGAGAAGAAATAGTTCCGTCCAGCCAAAGAGTCTTTCTTAATTTTGAAGGTACCACCGAAAAATTCATGATTTCAAAGAAAGTCATAGATGGCGTTCTCAAACTTGAAGACTCATGGTTGAATTCTGCATATCCCGAAAGAATTGAGGAAATAAAAAGGAAAATAAAAGATGTCGTGGTTGAGAATTATAGAAACTTTAATGTTGAAGTCTATACGATTGAAGATGGTTTGCCTGAAGAACCGTACAGCACAGTTTACTTCGGAGGAGATGAGAAGGCACTCTTAGGTTACGCAAACAGCGTTGATACCTATAACCAGAATCATGCAGACAAAGCAATCGTATTTGTAGAATCATTTGAGCTTTACCATTCATCAGGGTTAGGAACAATAAACGAAGATAAGATAGCAAGGTTTATAGGAAATGTTGCAAGCCATGAACTGGGGCATCTTCTTGGATTATTTCACGTGAGTGATTGCGCAGATATCATGGATACAACCTGTTCTGCTTCAGCGGGGATGTCAGACCAAGAGTTTAAAACTTCAGAAATACATAGTAGCTCGTTTAAAGTTGGAAAACAAAATTCCCCTAATCTGCTTGAGTATGCAACAGGGAGGAGCGCATGACCTTAGAAAAAAAAGATGGTATAAAAATAAAAGCTGACAGGATTTTTAAATTAGTTAATCCAACAGTTATCTTGGGATTTTTGACAATTGTTACTTTGATAATAGTTGCTTTATTTATAATCGGGAGCCATGACTTCACATTAAATGAAACTGAGCCAGATGCCGAAGAATACACTCCTGAAACGACAGAACCAGTGTCAGAGCTTAGCAATTTCACACAAACAGAAATAGAAAGAATAGAAAAATGGGTCCCCACGTCAGAAGCAGATTATTCAGAAATGTTTGAAGTTTTAGATGAATTTAATCTTGAAAAATCAATTGAGCTGTGCGATAAAGAATTGTTTACAGGTGCTGTAACATGTTATAGGATTTTAGCGATAAAAAAACCCGAACACAAAGAAGAAGTTTGCGCAAATATAAAAGAAGAACTGTGCAACAGACCGTCAAGCAATTCAAATTGTTTAGAGCAAATAGAGTTTCATAGAGAAGAATGTTTAGGGTTGCTTCCGTTTTTACGATAAAACAAATTAGCTCACTTCTTCCCTTTCTTCATCTCTTCTTTCCTAACCAACGGTCCTGTAACTTTAACCAGCAAACCAGGCAGACCAGTTCCAACAGGAATCGGCTGGTTCAGCAAAATATTTTCAATCACAGAATTCAATTCGTCTTGAGAACCTTTAAGAGTTGCGTTGACAAATTGTTTGTCCGGAGTTTCAAAAGTCGCCCTCGCCAAAATGCTCGCTTTGTCAGTGATAATTCCCATTCGCGTAACTCCCTTAACAGTTCCAGAGGAAGTCATTGCATCGGCAACAAGAGAAAGGTGTCTTCTGTTAATATCCAAACCCTGCGTTTCAATAACATTCTTAAGTTCATCTATTATTGCCTGTCTTGCCGCTTCAATACCAAAAACATTTTTAACGTCGTGAATATCATTAGAAAATATCTTGTCTTTGTTAACACCTTTAATCTCTGAAACATCTGCAAGATTAGAACCACTTGTAAGAACAACATAATCTCTTTCTTTCTTAGAAACAACAACCTGCGGAACGCCCTTCACTCCAGAGACAACTGCCTTCTTTAATTTTTCTTTCAGCTTGTACATTTCTTTAAATCCAAGGTCTGGCAAAGCAAGAATAATTTTATTTCCGTTCAGCGTTGCTTTAAATTTTTTATTAGCAAGTTCGTCAACAACTTTTTGTGGTCCAGTATGCGCAGCTCGCAACGCACTTGAATCAAGCTCAACTTCAATTTTTTTATTTCCAAAATCAAGATTTATCTCTGAAACAATTTCCGCAAGCATGACTTCTTTGATTTTTTCCGCAGCAATTTTCGCATTTTTTTCGTTGTTATGTTCAGAGTCAAGATAAATTTCCATCATCGGAGTTGACGGTTGTTTTCTTGCGTCAAGAATTTCTATTAAACGAGGCAGCCCAAGAGTAACCTGCATTTGCGCAACACCAGCCATGTGGAAAGTTCTAAGAACCATCTGCGTAGATGCTTCACCAAATGATTGCGCAGTCACAACTCCAACAGCTTCTCCTGGGGAAATTTTGTCGTCTTTCAAGTGCAATTTAGAAACATCTTTCCCGTCGTCGCCGTACATAAATTGAACAATATTTTCAGAAGCATCTCTAACTGTCATGTCGTATTCAACTTTCAAATCCTGCAAGGCAGAAACCAATCTTCTATAAAGATAACCCGACTTCGGCGTTCTCAAAGCAGTATCCATTATTGCGTCTCTTCCAGTTATCGCACCAAAGAAAAACTCTGTCGGCTTCAGCCCTTTC
>JAHISS010000093.1 GCA_018817905.1 Nanobdellota archaeon | reverse complement strand
GAGAAAGTCTTTTCGAATTTTTCTCAGGAAGTCAGAACAATTTTGGAGGATAAACCTCCAAATTCTTAATAAAGGAGCCAACTGTCAAAACTGTTTGAGTGACAGAATTAGTCGGATCTATGTGGCGAGGTCAAGTTAAAATCTAGGGGGTATAGCAAAGACAAAATGTTTCAAGAAGTCTCAAAAATCAGGATTCATCCTTTAGTCGCAGAAAAAGATGACCGGATTGCATCAAGAGTCGGAGAGATTATTAGTTAGGTTATGTTTTCTTTGTAGGTCTTTCTGTGATAAATTTAGCTTCTGGGTGAATCTTTAACCCATTGAGTTCAGCATATTCTTTGAAAACCCTGACAGATTGTTCATTAAATTCAATTGGGCTAAGAAAATCTACGTAATGTCCAGACCAAGCATTAATTTCAATAGGCATCCCATCCTTGAATAAAACTTCTCCAGCACCAAATACAGTTTTTCCTCCGGCAAGAGTAGAATGAGGTAATGTAGAATAAGGTTTTTTTCTGTAGCCAATATTAAATTCACCATCTGTAGTTATCACCCACATAAGTTTTCCCTGATCTTCTTGTGCAGGTTGATCAAATATTCTGAATTGTCCATTATGTTGATGAGTTCTTAGATCCCCTGCTCTTGCAACATTGTCTCTATCTCTCCATCCAAGATATGTTCCATAACCTCCCCTTTTCTGTCTTCTTTCTGTAAAAAATTGTTGTTTGTCTTTTGTAACACCATCCTGGTTAATATGATACACCTTTAATTTTTCTTCCTCGGCTTTTTTTAAGAATTCTTCTTTCGGCTTTACCCAATTTGTTCTATCAGCCCCCTTGCCGCCATTTGGAATAATAATTGCATGTCCGCTCTCTTCCCAAAGGTGTGCTGCTGGGATGTCTGGATCTCCTGGAAATGCTGTTAAAACAGAATGAGATTTTCCATTTCTTAAATCTTCAATAATTCCAGAATCTCTTTTCAACTCATCTGCTAAATAATCTGGATTTGATGGTCTAACAACAACACTGAGCTGGTCTGTTGCAAAATTTTCTATATCAGAATCTACGATGTATGCAGGAACTGCTTTCATAATCGGTTTATTTGTTGATGTGTCAAAACCTACTTGTTTATAGACCATAATCCTTCTGGCATTTGGATACATTCTTTCTATGTCCTCTGCTTTCTGAACAAGATTACATCCTGCGTTTGGAACTTGTGTTGAATATACTCCCCCGCCGCTTTTGAAAAAACCTTCAGGAATATTAGTAATCGCATTTTCAAGATTTGTTGAGCTTATTTTTTTACTAAAAACAGAACCTTCCCCTGGGTTGGTGTGCCTTCCAATATGCGTTTCTGTTTGTTGTGATATTAAAACTTTGTTTCCACCCGTCGTAGTAATTTGTTTTGTATTAAGAGGTTTCAATTCTACAAAAGCTCGAGATGGATCAAAAGAAAATTGAGGAGCATCCAAAAATTTAAGAGGGTTATATTTCTCTCTAACCAATTGGAATACTTGTTCATTAAATCTTCCTGTGGGCGCATCTGATGAAAAAGGAATAACACGCAACTCTCCAGTATTTGGGTCAGATAAAGCATAGGTTCTACCATTTGGAAACTCAATTATCTCCAAATTAAGATCTTTCCCTCCGACATTTATTGGAATACCAGACTGTAATGTTCTTACATCTGCTCTTGATGGAACTTGTGAAATGATAGTCTCCCAGTAAATATCTTCTGTGTTTCCCCGACTAATGGCTTGATCAATGCTTTCTAATTTTGCTAAATCCCTGTTGTTTGCTAAAATAATTGCATCCCGTTTATAATAATACAATTGCCTATTGCCACTTTCTGTGCTTTCATATAATCCCTTCACATAGAATTCATATTCTGTTTTAGTAAGAACTTGTTCAGCGGTTGTGATGTCGCTTGGGTTATTGAAAGGATTGCTATTTTCGAGAAATTCTAATCTGCCTTGAATGAGCTCTCTTTTTGAAGCAATCAAAGGTTGTGCTGTTTCTCTAACCTTGCTAACATCAATATCTTGTAAAATACGGGGGTCAAACATGTTTGGTTGTTCTATTGTTCCACGAATCGCTGAGAACACATCATTAATTTCACTATCTCTCGTCCGAGGAATGTCAAATACTGAGGGATGGACATGTGCTCCAATCCCAGCCATAGTTGGATCAACGTAGAGACCAGAAGAGAGTGTTGTTAGCATCTTTGTTTTTAGTAACCTATCTGCTACTGTACTTTGTAAACTTTCAGAGGTCTGGATTGCTTGAAAGAATTCTTCTTGTTCCAATCCAAATGCTTTTTTAGTATCAACCCCTCCTAAAAATGAAGGATCTTTTTTTAATCTTCTTATGACGAATGCTTTGGGGTCAGATGACATTTCTTTGGCAGCACGTATGGTGTTTCCTAAATCGTGAGGTGCTGTAAACTCAGCTTCACTAAATCGCCTATCACCCCCATATGTCAATATTTCATCAGGTTTTGGGACTGTATACCCATCAATAATTATTTTGTTCCCTTCAATTCTATATTTAACTTGCGCCCCTAACTCTGTTTCTAATTGTTTTGCTCTTGCCAGCATCCTTAAAGATTGACCGCTTGGTGGCTGAACAATTTCAATTGTTTCTCCACCGATAGTAACTGTAATCGGCTCAGGCCTTTTTGTTAGGATTCTATTTGCAGGATTAGCAGCCATAACACCAATCTTTTGTTGCATCAGAGGATAAACATCTTCCAATTCAGCTGATGCTTTAATTCTTTTTCCAGCAATAGCTATGGGTGTTTCTGTTCCTTCGATTATCGGAACAAAAGTTTTTCCATCAATTTCAACTAATCCTCTTTCATTTTTTCTAACATTTGATAAGAATTCATCCATCTCTCTTCTATTTGAAAAAGTTAAACCTTGTAATAGTTCATCTTCTTCGGTCAGAAAAACTTTTCCCATTCTTGGAGCCTTAATAGCGGCTTTAGCAGCAACTTTTTCAACAACATCAAATACTCCTGCATGTCCTGAAAGGATTTCAACATAAAGACCTGAGCCAGGAGCAATTGTATCTGCTATTATTCCAGCTCCTGTTTCTGCAGCTTCTGCACTTACAAAACCAGCGAATCTTGTAGTCTTTGGTGCAATTTCATATGCTTTTTCTATTATCTTTATTCCACCAACTGTTTTTGCTCCAGTACTTGTAACACCAACCCCTCTTCCAGCCCATCCAACTAAACTTGCTCCCTTGACAGTTGCACCTGGGCCTGCAAATAAAAGAACATTCTTTATATTAACTCCCCGCGCAAACTTTTCTCCTAATGTGGATTCAAAAATTTCTTTGTCAATATAGGACTTTCCTGTTTTAAACTTGAATTGGTTCTCAATCCCTTGATCATAATTTCCAATCCCATCATTAAGTGCAAGTTGAATATCGTGGTTTTGTCTTGCTTCTGCAGTTTCTTGCAACAATTGTACAACCCAAGGATCATTTGTTTCCTTATTGACAATTCGAGCAATTACTGTTCTTTTTTGGGACTCCTCCAGATTATAAAAATCCTGTAAAGATAATCCCCCCTCGTTTGCTTCATTTAGAATATGCATGCCTAACATTTGAGAGCTAACGAGTTGTTCTTTTCCTTCATAAATCACTTTATAATTGTCTCCTGTCCAAATAGCTGGGTCAAATGGACTTGTTGTAAAAAAGCCACTGACACCCATTTTTTCAAGCACCATATCAGATAGATCATCTTTTTCTTTTGCTAGTTTATATGTAACTGTTTCTATTGTAGACTTTTGAAGTTGGAGTTGCGTATATTTAGCAACTTGATTTTCTGGATCTACTCTTATAGCTTCCCCGATTTTTTTAAATGCTTCTTCTATTCTTGGCTGTCCATCATATTCAGAAGGCAATTGCATGTATGTTGCAGCTAAACCTGTGTGTGCTGTAGCGATGGTTTCTTTTCCTAAAGTTTCATCTCCTAATACAGAATTGTAAGCCCATTCTGCATTCTTTAAATCATTTCCCTCCAGATATAATTGGCCTAAGGCGAGTCTTGCTTGCGAATCATCGAATTGGCGTTTTCCTCCAGCATAATTGTCTTGTATTATTGATTCATAAATTGTCACAGCATCTCTTTTATTACTGTCTTTCCAGTATTGAACTTTATGTTCTTTATCAAAACCAAAACTCTTCGTTAACAAATAATCTTTTTTAACTTTATATTCATCTCCCAAGATGTTCTTGACAATCATGTAGCCCCCCCCAATTATTTCTCCATCAGTGAAAAAATTGCTATACTCTGTCACCTTCTTACTAATTATGATATTTTCTCCGTCAACATAGGTGCCACCACCATACTCTACCCTGTTGCCTTCTCTTAAATGTGAATCTGCAAGTTTTTGAGCAATTACTTCATCATCTAACCTTGATTCAGCAACGTACAATTCTCCAAGAGCTAATTTCGCATTCGATTTTATCTCTGGATCCTGTGCATTTTTTATGAATTCTCCGATTTTATCTCTGGCCAAGCCATAGTCTTCATCATTTATTGCGGCTTGGATTTCTTTTTCTTTTAGGATAAATTCCAGTGCGTCTCTTTTCTCCACTAATTCTCTACGTTCAGCAGAGGATATTCCTGTATCTGCAATTTGCGCTTTAACATTATCCAGTTCCTCTTGAATTCTTTCTTCTGAACCAGTTGACAAATCTTCTTTTAGATTTACTTCATAATCATCTAAATCGTAGAGTAAAGTGCCTGTCTCTTTTCCGTCTTCAAAAGCAGCAATGTAGCCATGTTCTACGTTCACAAGTGTAAAATCATTATCTTTATACCTAAAACTAAAAGATTCTGGATCTTCATTGTCTCCAAACTTGGCTGACAACCAATATTCTCCATCTTTCAAGACCATTGTATGCTTGCCATTACTGATTGTAGCATCGCCTTCTCTAACATCAAATGAATTATCCCAACCAGTGTATCTCACAAATGCATTTTTACTCAATCCTTCGTACACAACTCCGTTAGAAATTTTAATTAGCCCTTTGGCATTGAATTGCGTTTTATCTCCTTCTCTGAAAATTGAAACTGCGTTTCTTTCTTCTAATATATCTCTGCCGTCTAAGAACACCTTAAAATCTTCTTTTGAGCTTATTACTCTATCAGATGGAATATCATAATAAACGCTATTTGCTTTTAGAGAAACTTCGTTAATGTCCCCAAAATCGTTTAATTGGATTTCAAAGTCCCCAGTTACTTTTTCTCCGCCGATTGTCAGCTCTGCATTTTCTCCCTTAATTTGGTAGCATCCTCCGCCTTCGCATTCTTCTGCTGGATTGAAAATAATATGACTTCCTTCTTTTGCTTTAAACTCGTATTCCCTGTTGCTATAACTAAATGTGTAAGTTTCCTGTTCTTTTGTAGTTGAAGTAAATTCTGCAAATTCAATTTCGTTATTTTCATTTACCTTAAAGACACCATCTTTAATATTGTTAAATGATTTTTCTCTTATCGGATTTTCTTCATCATCATATTCTTCAACAAGTATGAAGTTACCTTCTCCTTTGACTTCAACATTTAGGATATTGTTTTCTTTGTCTTCTGTAAAAATTAGTTGGCTGTCTTTAGCTCCTTTAAACTTAAAATTTTCTATTTCAAATTCTTCTTCAGTTCCTTCTGAGTTTGTGAAGACAAGTTGTGCTTCCCCTTCTTCATTTTCTTCAGTTGTTGTTGTGAATCCTTCTGGGACTTTTGCAAAATCTTCATCATATTTTTTTATCTCTAAACTTCCATCTTCTTGTTCTTGGATTTCAATTTTATTTGTTTCTTCTGTTACACCTTGTGGAGGTTCTTTTAAAGCGATTTCTGCATAATCTGCGATTTCCAAGGCTGATTGAATTTTTTGAGCTGCCTCTGGATTTTCTTTCACCATTGTTTTCATAAATTCCTGTTGGGCGAGATTTGCTATTGCTGTTCTTGGGTCTTGTATGGCTCCTTGAATTTGCATAATTTTTCTTACACTACCAGTTGGATCTGCTACAGTTGCTATGCTAAGTGCAGCACCTTCAATATTTCCAGTTGCTATTTGAAGTCCTGCTGGAATCAATTGCGCTAATTCTGGAGAGACTTGGGAAGTGAGAGTCATAACTCCTTTTTGTCCGAGAGTCATGGCAAGAGCTGAAAAATCTGCAGATGCAAATGGAGTTAAGAGAGAGAAGATTAGAAAAATTGCAATGGTGGTTTGGAATATATTTTTTCTTTTCATAGAATTACAGCAAACATAAATGTATATGGCTCCTCCCTTTCAAATCCTTGTTGGTCTGTAACAGAATAAACATAGACTTCGTCTGTTTTTTGAAGAATAGTAACGTCGTATTCTAAGTCTGTTAGAAAACTTAATTCTATAAAATTGGGATTTCTACTTATCTTTTTTACAATCTCATCTGCTGTTTTATGAGTACCATGCAAGTTAACATCAACATCCACGGGGTATAAAACGTTTAAGTCAAATGTAACATCTGTTTTTGAAGCTACCATTGGGTATCTTATGTCAATCACTACTAAGTCTTCTTTGATTGTTGTTTCTGAATCAACTTTATCTCTCTTTATTTCAAAATCTGAAAATTCATCTTCTGAAAAACAATATGGTAAAAATGTTTCTATGTATAAGTCAATTTCTTTTTCAATTATGTTTAGTGAAGGCAGTCTTTCTTTTCCTTTGTAATATCCGTATGAAATAAGCGATGTTTCTGTCGGATATGCATATTCGCTGCTTATCACTCCTCCCTGTAATCCTATAAGTTGAATAGCTTCTTTTGAAACTGTTTCAGCGCAGGAATAAGTGTAATCTCTTATATGCACAACTTGTTGAGATACGCTTCCAATTCTTCTTGTATCTGAGCTAAAAGAATTTGAGATTTGATCTCTGGCAAGGAAGAGGATTAAAATTAGCGCTACCAATAGAATTGCAAGAATTACAAATAAAGCTACTTGCCCTCTTTTTTTCATTCAGTTAAGAGGATATAAGGCATTTTAAGTTTTTATGCTGCGAGTCAAAACATTTAAATGCAATAATTTGTTATTATTTGAATGATTAAGAAACTTGGCAGGTATCTTTCCAAACGAAGTCAAGAAAAGTGGTGGGATGACCATGAAAAAGAAGCGCGAAGAACAGAAGGTCAAATTGAGGGGCTTGGTGTTAGAGAAGAGATGGCTCGTTCTTATTATGACGATGGGAAATATTCTGCGGCCGCTGAAGTATGGGATGATATGGCCCAAATAGCAAGTAAGTATCCTTCAACAGAAGATGATGCTCCAAAGTATCGTCAGATGGCGGAGAAGGTTAGGCATAGAGCTGAAAGGAAATCAGAAGACGGTGGGTTAGAAAAAGGAGTTGCTTTGGTTTTGCTAATTTTAGGATTAGCAGGAGGTATATTTCTTTTGTCTTCGAATATTACAGGATACGTTATTGCGAATTTAAGCCAAGGATTCAGTAATTGGTTGGGAGTAATTTTATTGTTAGTGGGGATAGTTGGAGGATTTTTTTGGGTGAGGGGAAGAAAAGTAAAATAAAATTTTAAGAAGAAGATTTTGTATGGGTGAAATGTTTGGGTATCGGATGTTAGTGTATTATCCGAAAATTAGTTCTCGAGGCTGGTATAAACCAGCCAATGAAATTCACCAAAAAGTTACTGGTTGAAACGTTAAAGGCCAAAACCGAAGGTAAAACAAGCTATCAAGCGAGGAAAATAGCAAATGTTTCTAAT
>JAHISS010000092.1 GCA_018817905.1 Nanobdellota archaeon | reverse complement strand
TGCAAGTATAAAGAAGGTTCTGCCTATTTTCAGCAAGGATGTTAATTATGATGATTTGGTTATTGGGAACGGAGAAGATGCTTCTATTTCTTATTTGAAAAGCCATTTTGAAGATACTCCTGCGGAAGAGAAAGCGAAGATAAGAGATGCTTTGGAGAAGTATTGCGAGTTAGATACTTATGCTGAGATTTTGTTGGTGGAAGGGCTGAGGGAGATTGTTGATGGAAAATGAAAAAGAGAAATCCCAATAGCAAGGTATTTAAAAAATAATAATCTAAAAGAGATATGGTGGACGAACAACTAAAAATTAGATCTCCAAAACCATTTTCAATAGGCTTTGCAGATTTCAAGATAGAATTAAAGAAGGGGGAATATGCCGTTCCGCTATTTCAGAGAAATTTTGTTTGGACACCTAGTAAAATATGTAAGTTGATGGATAGCATTTATAGATACTACCCGATTGGCTCTTTCTTAATTTGGAAAACTAAAGAAAAAAGCCTGTTTAAGAAATCAGAAGACTTTATAGGGTATGAGAATCACGATTATATAAAGTATATTTTAGATGGACAACAAAGGATGATCTCTTTGTCCATAGTTCTTTTTGGGAAACTAGTCACGCCCATTAAGAAAAAGCATCATTTAGAGCCAAACAATTTTTGTTTAGACATGAGGAAAGTTCTTCAAAAAGAAGACAGCGTTTTCGTTTATATGGATGAGAAACCTGATGAAATAAGATACTTCTCTTTGTATAAGATTTTGAATGAGGAGTATATAAATGATTATGGAGATTTAGAAATAGAGTTAGATGAAAAGAAGATTGAAGAAGCTTACTCTGATAAAACTGTAGACAAAAATGAAATTAAAAAGAACCTGATTAATTGTCAAAAACATTTTGAAAATTATAAGTTTAGCATTATCGAAATTGATGATTCCGAAATTCCTTCTCAAAAGAATAGGGCGAAATACATTGAAAGGATGTGTGATTCTTTTATTAGAGTTAACAATCAGGGAACAAAACTTACTACAGTTAATTTAGTTATGGCTTCTTTATTTGACGAAAATTTTAATCTCCAAGAGGAATTTAGTAAATTCAAAAAAAGTTTAGGTTCTAATTTCTCAGATATTCCTGATGAAGTCATCTTGCAGACAATTGCTCTCCTTTTGAAGAACAATATTTCAAAGAGTACAATGCTAAACCTGAAATCGAGAGAAATTAAAGACGAATGGGAAAATATAAAGAAATCTTTTAAACAGGCATTGGATAAATTAGAAACTAAATTTAAAGTTAAAAATATTAAGTTCTTGCCTTACCCCATAATGGTATCTATCTTATCCGGATTTTATTTTTCATCCAAATTTAACGATTTCTTACCCGAACAAAAAAAATTGCTTGAAAGATGGTTTTGGAAATCTTCTTTTTCAGGAAGATTTTCCGGTAGGGGGTTCTTTGACAATATTATTTCTGATAAGAAAAAGTTTGACACACTAGGAAAAATTACGTTTGGTGAACGAAAAGGAAATAACAAGGAAAAAATAAAAATATTTGTTAAGGAAAAAGAAAAAGCATACAGTCTTGATGAAGACATACACATGGACTTCGGTTCACTTAAGAAGGACTTGATGAAGACTAGATATACTCAAAAATCTTCATTAAATGGAGCTATGTTCTGCCTTTTTTCTCAAAAGAAGGTTTTGGATTTAGACGGTGGCGAAGAAATTAATTTAGGAGATGCGATTTCTGATTTGAATAAAAAGGAAAATCATCACATATTTCCACTATCTAAGTTTAGGGGGAAAAAGATGGTTAATTCTATAATGAATATATGCTTTCTTTCAAAGAAAGTTAATAATTTTATCAGTGATAAGGAACCTTTAAAATATTTTTCTAAATATCAATCCTTAGATCATTTTAAGGATGCAATGAAATCTCTGTATATTCCCTTAGATGCTAAGTCTGGGATTTGGAATAATAATTTTGAGGCTTTTTTAAAAAGCAGAACTGACGTAGTTATTAGCGAAATAGAAAAATTAACTGGGATGAAAAGTAATATCGAAGAGGATATTGAAAATGACGGGCAAAAGCTGATACGGAAATTTGAGGTCAAGCTTAGGGATTTTATCGACACAAAGATGACTACTGTCTACGGCACTTATTGGTGGAAACAAGCGCCGGGGGGAGTAAAAAAGGAGGCCAAAGAAGAGTTCGAAAGAAAGAAAAGGAAAGATCCATTATTTAAGGATTCAGAATACACTTCTCGGTGGGGCAGAAACTGGTTGAATTTGACTAACTTAGATCACCTTAGACAAATAATCACTGCGCATTGGACAAGGGCATTTAAGGATTCTTTTAGAGGTTCCCCAGAAAAATTTTCCCATAGTTTTGATTATATCCGGAACTTAAGAAATTTTTATTCGCATGATGATAACGAAGAACCAGAAGAAGGATTTAAAGATTCTGCAATGGGTGCCCTTAAAACATTTAATAGAATTCTAAAATTCTCTGACTGATAAAAATTCCTCCAAAGAGAGCTTTATAGAATTATATCTTCTCTCCAAGAATTGCCTGCTTCGTCTAAGATTGTTATGGTGAGATTATGGTCTTCGTCTATATCAAATCTTTTTTTAGTTTCACAGATTTCATCTCTCAATCTCGAACACAATCTTCTTTCTCTTGGATTTCTATCTTCCCAATCAATATAGTTTATTTCATCAAAATCATTTTCAGTTACGTCAAACTCAAAATAAACATATTTCTCATATCGTCCTTCTCCCCGCCACCAAAATGAATCAGGGTTGTTTAGAACAGGAGAAGTTGTATCTACTTTCACCTCTGTCAGCCTTGATTCATCGGTGTTTCCTGCAATATCTTCAATCGTGAAATAATATCCTATCTCTTGATTGTCGTAATCAGTTAAGTTAATGTTGAAATAACATTCTTGGTTTCTGCCAGACTCGCAGTCTGTTTTTGTAATTGAAGGATTCCAAAACAAGCTAATCTCTTCCACATTTTCTTCAGTGTACCTAACCATAAAATCGCTTCCGTTAGTAAAGTCGTTTCTTCGCGGTTCTGTTCTTGAAATGCTCGGGTCTTTGTAATCGTTAGTAAAAACTAATTCGTGTATTTCTGGCTCTCCGTAGTAAGGCACACATCGAACAGCGATTTCGTGTTCTCCTTCAGTAAAGCTTTTCTCCAGCGAATATTCTTCACACTTTGAGCATAATCTTTTCCACCTCGGCCTCGTTTCAGAATAGTCGATGTATTCTATTTTATCAAGTTTTTCTGTTGCCTCAACGTCAAAGAGAATTCTTCTTTCGGGGTAGATTGAGCCGTTGATTGGGGAGGAAAGGGTGCATAAAGGTGGAGGTTCTATATAATCACAACTCTGTGTTTCACTTGGTTTTCCTTCGTCAGTTCCGCATTCATTCAAATCAACGCAGGTTCTTGTTTGAATTTTACTCGGTGGACAAGGTTCTGGTTGCCAAGGAGAACACGACCAATCTGGGACGCATAATGGGGGAGAGTAATACACACAAAATTCTAGAATCTGATTGTCAGTATTACAGAGAGTTGTATTGAAAAGTAAAGGCACAATCAATGACTGATTTGCTTCACCAGTTTTCAAAGTCATCATGTCCATCATTGGTCCATCAACGCCATCATCTACTCGAAGTTTGCAATAATCATAAATAGTATTGAGACTACCAAAGCGTAGGCCATATTCTGTTTCATTAATGATTGCTGATTCATAATCCCCAAGTTCCATTCGGTAACAGTTTTCCGACAGAACGCTTCTACTTATTTTTACAAAGTCTAATTCTTCCCAACAAATTTCTGTTTCTGCAGATGTTGTTGTGCAAGAGCCCTGAATAATTGGTTGACCGTTGTATAACACTTCTGTAAAACCAGCAAACATCTGGCACATTGGCACGATGTTACAGTTAGTGCACTCTTCACTCGTTACTAAATCTATTAACTTGCCGTCGACATCGAATATTTTAACATGGAAAGAACCGATTGGATAACTTGGGTCATAAGACATTCCTTCTGGAAGCGTGGCATAGTAGTAACCTGCGTCTATCCAATAAGCAAAATCAACGCACATGCCATCGGGTTCTGAATCTATCTTTGCGATAAAATCTACTCTTTCAATCTGATCTCCCCCTTCAACATCAACCCAAATCGGGTTTGTATAAATTCTATCATCTCCGTCACTGCTGATACATTCTAAACGGTAATATGAATCTTGGGTTGGTAAGTCTGTTCTTACAATATTTCCAGAAGAACCCGAAGATAAGTAACTACTACTTCCAATTTGCACGTCATCTCCACCAATTTCTCCTTTAAAGACTTTCAACCAGCAACCATCAATGATATTATAATCAATATTCAAATTTACTTGGTCTCCTTCAGTAATTATTTCCGCTCCACCAATTCTTTCTCCGTTGACATCAAAAATTAAAGCTCCGTTGTTGCCCATATAACATCTTCCATTTTCTAATGCGTCAAAGATATTTGACTTGGAATAAGATGGTGCGTAGCAACATGTGTATTCTTTTCCAAATTCTTGGAAGTCGCCGTGGGCATCGGAGCCGGCGGAGATGAAAACTTTTCTAGGGGTCAAACCTTCCCTGCCAAGTATTGTATCTTTCCATTTTTCTAGACCGTCTTCTAGCGCCTCAATTCTTTCTTCGCCATCAGGAATTGAGTTACCATCCCAATCCCTATCCTCTGTATCCCTAATGTCCCCGTTCCATATTTCCAGTCCTGAAAAAGGAAGAGAATAGTCATGCCATTTATCTAAAAGAAGATCCCACGGATCCATTACACTTTCAGGATGTGCTGGATATGTAAACCCTCCCTGGCTATCTATCTCAGAAATCATTTCAAAACACGAGGGATTATCAAAACCTGGGATGTACCAATCGAATTTATCATCTATAAATTCAGAGTAATCATAGGCCAATAAATGATTGCCGGAACCATGCCAGCCGTAGTTGCAGTTAATCTCTGTTCCAACAAGACATTCATTATAACCGTTACAATCTGCTTTAAAATTTTCCCAGCTAAATTCATCACCGATGTGACCACCAAAAGAATTAGAGTGATCAGTTACTGTAACCCATTCTAATCCAAGTGCCTTTAACGATTTGGTTGTCGCATCTAATGGTGCGCCAAACTCAAAAGAAGTATCAGTATAACTACTATGGTAATGTGTGTCTCCGCAATGCCAATTATCTATTTTGGGCAACTCGTTATCATCAACTTCTGTTATAATATGAAAGTGTTGATCCATATCAAGACAATCATCCCAAACATCATTCTCTTCAAAAACAATATGGATGTAGTTTTCTCCGTTTAAATTATACCAATCGCCATCATCATCATATCCCGAGGTCACAAGCTCGTACACATCATGCCAATCACCTTCTTCAATTACCAGCCCATACCAAATCTTTTTCAATAATCTATCTTCAGATTCATCATCTGACTCATCTCCCCCTGCATCAAGGTATATCTTAATATATCCAATGTCGTAGTCGCACAAATAAACGTCCTTTATTTCAAATAAAAAAGGAATTTTTTCAGCAGGCTCCACCCTCCATGGAGCATCTCCGATAAAGTCTCTCTGTTGTGTGTTGTCATATAAGGGTATGATAACATCGGCTCCATCCTCTACATAATATTCTCCCTCGTAAATGCCATCTTCGAAATATTGCCTTACTAAATATTTTCCATGGATTAAAGAAAGATTTTGGTTCTTTTCCTCACCATCATAAAATAAGGTATGAATAACTTCCCCCCCATTTTCATCAATTTTAATAATCTCAATTTTTATTGGACTAATCTGAAATTTTTCTTTATTTTGTACATTAATCTCTTCTGGAAAAACAATCTGAACCATGGCATTCGCCACATCTTTGGCGTAAGTATCGCTACCAACATCAGCCCCGGCACTTGTATAAGTCAGAAGTACTATAAACAATATGCAAACAAATATTTTACTTTTCATTTTTACTGGCAGACCCCCCGATTATCAATCCGATTAAAAGGAAGATTAAGCTAATGAATAAAATGGTGAAAAAAAATCCGCTAATTCCTCTCTGTTCAATTCTTGGCAAACTAATATAATTTAAGTATCTATAAATGAAGTAGAGCCATGGTATGAAAAATCCTCCCAGTGCGATAATCATCGCTTTCTTTTTTCCAGACCCAATAACATAACCTATTAAGATGCCAGTCATTAACATTAAAAGAGACAAAATAATTACTGGCTGTAAAGCAAACCCGATTTCGGGGGCACCTTTTGCAACAGCAAAAATGAATAATAACCACGGAGCTACAAACCCAACAATCCCACCAACAAGCGCGCCTTTCCACTTCTTTTTCATCCCATTCTACGGGTTATCTCTTACTTAAACTTAATTTACCATTCTAAACCAGTAAAAATATTTAGAAAAAACTTAAATAATTATAGAGCGTATTAACAACATGACATATTGCCATAAATGCGGCAAATTAGCAAAAATAGAGGATTCTTTTTGTGAGAGTTGTGGAGCTAAGATTAGCGAGTTTATAAAAACTGTAAAGGAAGAGACGAAAGAGATTGTTAGAGAGGTAGAAAGGACAAGAAAAAGAAGTCCGGCGCTTCTGATAATATTTTTGCTTATTGTCGGATATGTCGTCCTCGACGTTTGGGCAGCTTACCAATTACAACCAGTTATTTCTTTTGATAGTATCTTAACAAGCGTATCTAATATTGAAGACTTAGGTACCAGTTTTACTTCTGGACATGCTTCTTCAACAATCAGAATAAAAAATCCCACATTTGTGCCAGTTCTTTTGGGAGGAGTAATTTATGAAGCAGGTTATGGTTCAACAAAGATTGCAGAGGGAAAAACAGGTGCTGTATATTTGGGCCCTTATTCAGAGAAAGATGTTCCAGGCGATTTAAAAATTTTATATGTCGGGGCTGGCGTTTCTGTATTGAAAGGGATAAAAAATTTATTTACCGGACAGACAGAACGGAAATATATCGATTGTTATGGGAATTTTGGCGTAACTAAATTGAAGATGAGGTCGTTATTAGAATGAGAAAATTAATTTTACTTTGGGCTGTTGGAGTTTTGTTGACTGGGTTGGTTGGGGCGGAGAATTGTACAGTAGCTTACCCCATGATGGAAGTTTTGAAGTGTGAGAAACAAGATAGTTTTACCCATACAGAATATTTTGCATGTTCTGATGCCTTCTGTACAATAAACTATCCATGCATCTCGGAATGTGAGGTGAATCTTCATATCGAGTGTGGTGCATTCAGCAGATTAGAAGGACAGATTAAAGTAAACGGAGAATTCAGGGACGATTTTGATATTATAGACATATTCTCTGTGGATATTGATCTGGATGATGTAAAAGCAGGAGATGGAGAAGAAATTACCATCGAAGCTAACTGTGAACGTTTTTGGACCGATTATCCTGTAGCTGTCACAAAGAGCTATGCTATAATAAGCGATGTTAATAAGTACCTATATGCAGATAACCACGAATGGTCAAGCCATAAATTATCCGACACAAAAAACTGTATTCCTCAGTCAAGAGCGTCCAATTTTGTTGATAAACAGATATCTAGTGGGAATCTACCGAAGGTTTATCAGGAGGGGGGAACCGATGCATTGGGAAACCAAATTACGCCTTACCCCGCAGACTATAATTTCGCAGATTTCGATATTAATAGCGAACTAAAAGTGGGAGATACCCTTTCTTATTTTTACAGATGGGAATCAGTTCCAAATATAAATCTCAGATATGATAAAGACAAAAAACCTGTTTATTGTGGGGGAAGTTCTGATCAAAGAAAGTTAATTAATTATAAGGAAGTTAATACAAATGATGGCGAGTGTTTTTATGTCCCTTCCTCTTTAAAGAGAAATGTTGAATGTTGTTTAGATGGAGACTGTCATTTCTCAAATGAACTGTGTGGGCCTGATTTTATTTGCACCGATAAGAAACCTTGTAATGGAGTTTACGATTGTGGAACGGAGGAAGGCTCTTGTTCAAATAATCAAAAATCCTGGTGGGATTGCAAGACCTCTTCCTTGGACCCTGCTAATATGCCTAATGGGGAAACGTTCGATGGGTGGTGTCAATTAAATTCTAAACAGGTAAAATGTTGTCCCGGTAATTGTCAGGCAGGTTATCACTGTGTTGAAGATATTGGTTGTGAAAAAGATATCAGGGCAGTAGATTGTCCTGCTGAAAAGTGTTGTTTTTCTGGTGGAAGTTATAAAGAAAAACAATGCGGAGGGAATTTAGAATGTTGCGCATTAACCGGTTCTTTTGTTGGTCTGTGTGCAGAGGATTGTTCTCAAATTAGCGAAGATGAACTTGAGAGTTTAGCCGGAATAACCGGCCGAGCAATCGGAAGCGGTTCATCTGCGCCAGGAATAGCAATCCTAATCATTTTCGTAGTTTTAATCGGCGGAGCAATTTATTTCTTTTACTTCAGAAAAAGTCAAACACAATTAATCTCTCAACCAACAGAAAAACAAGAGACGACAACGATTGCAGGAAAACATTGCACTGGTTGTGGCGGAGCTCTTAGGGAAGGTTCTGGATTTTGCACAAAGTGCGGTGCGAAGATAAGGAAGGTTTAAGATTCTTACACCACTCAAGCCTTCCTACCAATAATCTTCATCTTAACCAAGTTCTTTCTTCCTCTTGCATAAAAACAACAAAATAGGCAATGTAAGCAAAAGGAAAGAATCTCAAAGCCCCAACTCAAAATTAACTTTAATCCCTTTAATACTCCTCTTCAGATTTCCATTCGATAAAACCCTAATCAAATCCTCAATCCTTCTCAAACAACTCCAAGCACTCATCTCTCATAAATTTCCCTTTAATCTTAATTTTATTCCCACCTCGCTTATTTAACTCTTTAATCCCAATCCTAATCTCATCAGAACCAAATTTAATGGCGTCCTGAACTGTTGCCCCATAAAATATCTTAGAAATCCCAGTTATCCAAGCCATGTAAAAACACATTGGGCAGGGTTCACAAGTTGAATAAAGAATACAACCTTCCAAGTTTTTCTTTCCAGTTTTCAAGATAGCCTCTGTTTCTGCGTGGTATCTTGAATCACCGACAGGTCTTTTACCAGCCTTAGAAATTATTTTTCCATTCTTGACAATAACAGCTCCAAAATGGTGCCTTCTTTTCTTAGCATCTTCAATCGCCTCTTTCATAAAATCTTTATCTTTCATTAGCTCACCATGTTTTCAACTTCAATTTTGTAATTCTCAATAACTGATTTTCCCAGAAGTTTATCAACCTTCTCACGAATCTCTCTCAATTCTTCGTTATTTTCAACGAGAAAAGCATAATACAGATTAACATAGCCCACAGCCTTAATTACAATAATAAACCTCGGATCTTTTTGAGCGTATTCGATGAAACCATCAAGCTCTTTTTTATAAGATGGATCAATCCTAGAAATAAACGTGTATTCTTTGTAACCGAGTTTATTCATGTCAATTATTGGATAGAATCTTCCTATAATTCCTTTCTTTTTTAGATTTCTAATCTTGCTCAGGACAGTTTCAACATTTAACTTCAGCCCCTTAGACAAATCTAATGCTGTTGCCCTCGAATCTTTTTTTAACTTCTGGATTATTTTCCAGTCAATGTCTTTAATTGTTAGACTTTCTGGGTTTGACTTAATATCCACTTTAGCTTTTTTCTTTGGGTTTAATCTTCTAGCAAAATAAGTCCAAGATCTAACGCTTTGAAAAGATAAATAGTTGTTTATATATTTCCTGAATTTTTTTAATATTTTTGTTTGAATTTCATCGTATCTTTCTATTGTTTTCGTCCAGACAGATACGTAAATTTTCCACTGACTTACTTCGTGCAACATATAACAACAACTTACCTCCCAAATGTCCGTAATGTGTTTTAAGTAAAAATCGACATCTTTGGCGCTAATTGTTCTTAAGTCTAGATAAAGAGAATGTCTGCTATAGCCGAGTTTTGGGTAATTTATGTCTATCGTATACTTCTTTATGATTTTCTCATTCTCAAGTTTTTTTATTCGGTAACTTATAGTTTGCTGAGGAAGTTTTATTGTCTTTGCTATTTTAGAAAGCGGTTGCCTGCAATCTTGGAGCAACTCGAATAAGATCACCTTATCTTTATCATCAACCATATCTTGGTAATTATGGATAATAAGTTATAAATCTTTGGAAATTTTACCAAGATTTTCTTAACAGGGTTTAAGTAGATTTTCTGTTAACGGATTTTTATGCTATCTGACGCTGAGAGGTGAAGGATATGCTATGAAAAAAATCAAAAACGTAGAGTCAACTGTCCTAAAACCAAGGTATGAAACCTTGAAAGTAGACGGAGAGATTTCTTATGGTGAGGGAAACGGCGCATGGAATATTATAAGACTCAAGCGAGATATTTTGAAGGAATTTCCACAATTGCGTGAGAAAAGGGAAAAGTTTGATTATTCTATGATCATGCATCGGTCTTTTGATGATTTGAAAAAAGCCATTGCTGAGATGGAAACTAGTGAGGGTGTTGTGCCTATTTTTTTGTTTTTTAGGCGGAAGAAGGAGGGTGTTTAAACCCTGCGAAAATATTCTTCAGAGCAAAGACACCTTAAATTAAAGGATTAGATAGACCGGGTCAGCTAAGCTGGTGAATTTGTTATTGTCTGGTGTAACAAACTCTATCTCCAAACATCCAGTTTCAGTCAAGGAATTATCAGAAGCGGGCACGTAGTCAGAATATTCTGCCCGAACCTCAAACCCAAAGAATCCAATATCTTCTTTTTTTACTTCAATTGCCCAAGTCTCTAACAAATCCTCAGGTTTTTTCGTACAACTTTTTTTTATACATCCAAATCCAGTATTTTCAGTGCATTCAAGCTTCCAAAGTTTTAGGTTTAGCATGCCGTCCGATTTTACTGAAACTCCTTCATTATCTCTAGGTCTAAGAGTAAAAACTAATCCGTCCACATCTGCATCCGCATCCCAAGTCTCTGCAGAGGCATATATTTCGCCTATTGTAGCCACTGGATTTGATTCTTGTTCCTCCAGAGTGGAAGCCACGCCAAATAATAGACCTGCAAGTAGTGTGATGCCCAACCCACCAAGAATCGCAAGTATACCAAAAACAAGAGCGGTGATTATTAAACCTCTATTTGCTTCTGAGTGTCTTAATGTTATTCCACAAACAATCACTGTGATTATTCCCAATGCTAACCCATAAAAAGGAATCCAAAATAAAATAATGGAAAATATTCCAAGAATCAAACAAAGAATAGCTAAGCCTGTTTTCTTTTTTTTAACCTCTTTCTTTGCCATGTTAAATTAAATCATTTTGTGTATTTAAAAGCTCTGTAAAAAAGGATGTTTTTAGCAAGTAAATAAACCGATATATTCCATCTCGACAATATTTTTAAATCAAAGCAGTCTGAAAGAATCGTTATAATAAACTAAACAAAAAACCCACCCCACGATATACCAAAATATGCTCTTGCTCGGTCAGGGCGTTTTCGGGCTGTAAGCCAGAGACTTCTGACTGCGTGCGAGAGCAAATAAACGCGAAGCGCACTAATTGTTTCTTTGATGCGTACAACCTTCTTTTCTAAAGAAAGTTGTACTCTAGGTCAGCTCTTCTACCTCAAAGTATCAGCGATAACAGCGCTCAGCGATGAAGGAAATGTTACAATCACAACTCGCTTAAACGCAAGCAGCCACTCAGTTTCCCACGGAGCTCTCTGAATCAGTGTCATTATTACCGCAACAATAAGAAAAGAAAGAACATACGTCGAAACAACTCGCTTCAAAAACGTCCACAAATGCCCCCGCCCTGCTTGTTTGTGATATTGGTAATAAGTAAACATCGAAATAAAAACAACAGAAAGAGCAAGCAAACCAAGAATGTTTCCTAAAGGCAGCGTCTCCCCCAAACTCCATGTCTCCGCAGTAAAAGCAATCGGAACCGCCAAAATTGACGCGCCAACAACAACCTGCAAAATGTCCTTCAACTGAAATTCCGGAATAAGTGGATTAACAATATTGTAAAAACTCCTCTTGCCACCCTGCTTTTTTGATTCCATTATTCTTTATTACAATACAATAAACGCGTTTATATAAATTTCGTTCAGTGGCGTTGTCCAGAATTGTCTTTTCGTTGGTTCTCAAACCCCTCTAACATTTCTTCTACAAAGAAAAACCCACCCGATTCGTATTTGCGTTTCCAATTAACTATAGTAAAAGACATTAATCTTTCCACAAAAATATCTTATTGAATAATATGCCATTAAACTAAAATTATGTTTTGTCCTCGATAACACAAGAGAATCTGACATTTAAACTTTTATCATTGCATCCATTTTCGATTTTAT
>JAHISS010000091.1 GCA_018817905.1 Nanobdellota archaeon | reverse complement strand
TGCTGGAGGCAGGCAAAGAGAGAAGTGAATGGCGGAAGAGTGCATGAAAGTTTTGAAGTGATGAAAAAAGAATTGAGAAATTTTTTGAAGTACAAAAAGTTTAAGCAAGACATGGGGAAATACTTACGTCCTTAGCTATACATCGTCAGCTATTTCAAAATCTTCTTCCACAACCATCTTAATTTCAGCCACCTGACCGCTTAGTTCAACTAAGTCCGGATGTATTCTGCTTAAAGTTACTTGTTCCATATTTTCCATAGACATGAATGACTTATAAAATTGTCTAAACATTTCATCAAACAAAAGTAGTAAGCAATGTTTAAATAAAAAACTTGTTTACTAATCTAAATAAAAAAGAGTCGTTTAATAAATGAAAAAATTATTTATTATGTTGCTGGGAATTTTGTTGATTAGCACAGCATTGGCAATAACGCAGAATGTAACTGTAACAGTGACAGGGGAACCATCAATTATCCTCGGTGCTGAACCAGATGGTGACGACGAAATTGATGACGATGGTTTAGTTTTTGCTTCCCTTGACTCTAATTTTGGCGTTCATTGTAAAATTAAATGGGAAGACGTTTGGGAAGATATAGAAGCTTCACAGACCCAGGACAATTATACATTTTATGACGACGGCACTTACGAAATAAAATACAGATGCTATGACTCGCTTGAAAATTATCTGACTGGAGTAGATACAATAACGCTATTCAGAGTTCCACCAGAAATTTACATTCACTCCCCGGAAGATGGTTCCCTTTATGAAGAGGAAGAAATTCTAATAAACATCTCTACGAGCAGGACAACTAAAGAGATAAGATACTCAGACAACGGACGGCCTTTCCGGCTTCTCTGTAAAAATTGCTCAAATGTAACAATATTAAATGACTTCGGGGACGGGCACCATTCTTTCGTGGTTAAGATAACAGATTTGTTTAATCGGAATTTTTTTGAAGAAATAGAATTTGATGTGGACAGCGCTCCGCCAAGAATAAAAAGTATTTCACCAAAAAACGGAGAATACACCAACGGAACATTTACTGTAAACTATGATGAAGCTTGGGTAAGCAGAGCAATCCTCTTCTGGAAATACGCTTATGAAACAGACTACCACAATGTCACAAAGTTCGATTGCCCGTCGGGAATGGACAAAACATGCCAAATAACTAAAGAATTCGAAGGCGTAGAAGGAATTGAAGTTGATTTCTATTTTGAAATTCATAATGCGCAGGGACATGACCGCTCTGGAGTAAACAGAGTTACAATAGACACAATCATTCCAGTCATGGAGGTATTCTTGCCGGTTGCTGGACCATTAGACAAAAAGCAGGTTTATTTTAATATCACAATTAACGAGATAGTCGACTTGGAATATAAAGATTTACTGTCCCCCAGTGGAAAATGGAAATCTCTCTGTAAAAACTGTGAAGAATACGGAAACTCAAAGAAAAAATATAAGACATTTAACAACGGTCCCTACAACCTTTTAATACGCGCAAAAGACAATGCTGAAAACCAGGACACAGAGATGGTTGAAATTTTTGTAGACTCCAAAGCTCCCCAAATACTCGGATTCACACCAGAGGATGGAGAGATAATTCCCAGAAGTCTTTTCGAAATCGAATACACTGAAGAAGAGTTTGTAGAAAGAATAGAACTTTACTGGAAAATAGTTGGAAACGAAAGTTATAACAACAAAACGTTAAACGATTGTCCAACTGGAAGGCGACAGACCTGTTCAACAAAATTAAACTTAACAGAATACAACAATCAGTCAATTGAATTTTTCTTTAAGATTAGTGACATTGCGTCCTCAACCGCATCCGAAATAGCAACAGTGGAGATTGATAACGACCTGCCGCAAGTTGCAATAAACTCTCCAATAGCAAATAAAAACTATGGCGATACAAAGATACTTCTCGATATAGAAATAGACGAAATGGTGGAAACATTAGAGTACAAGAACATGAAAGATAAAAACCCAAGATTTAGGAGATTATGTCACAATTGCGATTCTTACAATAGGATCAAGAGCTTCGAAGAGGGTGACAACGAGTTAGTAATAATGGCTACAGACTATGTTGGAAACACAAAACAAACAACCATCGAATTCTACATCGACAGCAAAAAGCCAAGAATCTCCAGAACAACGCCAAGAAGAAACGAAGTCACTAACGGTTCTTTCTTCGAAGTCAAATACACCGAAGACAATCTTGAATCAATAAAACTCTTCGTAAACCCAACCAAAACCTTAGAAAACTGCTCTTCTGGCAGAAACCAGTTCTGCTCAACTTCCATGGACTTGTCAGAATTCGACGGAACTTACATTGAGTATTATTTTGAAATCTCCGACAGCGTCAGCACAGTCCAGTCAAAAGCAGCAAGAGTTTTCGCAGACACAACCTCTCCAAACTTAACAATTTACTCTCCCACTGATGGATATTATGGGAGAAGAGTTCCTTTCAACATAACTGTTTCAGAAGAAGTAGAAATAGAATACTACGATGAACTTGCCGCCAATCCGAAATGGAAAAGATTATGCTCAAGCTGTGAAGAATACGGCTTCACCAGAAAGAAAAACCGCAGCTTTTCAGAAGGCGTCCACAATCTTTTAATAAGAGCAATCGACGAAGCCGGAAACTCCGACGTCAAAGAAGTTAGTTTTGAAGTTTTGTGAAAATCAAACAACAAAATTATTTACCATTCCCACCTCATAGCCCCGCATGGAATAAATCACAACAAAAAACTCCACAACCAAACCTTTTCCGTATAACCATTATCAACAAATTTATCTGCGACAAGCAAAAATATAATCGTTGGCTATTTTAATTTGACGCGCGCGCTTTTTTGCTTCTTTTTTAGAAAAAAGAAGATTTTGGATTTGAAATTTGGATTTGCGGCTTTGCGTATAAATTCAAGTTAACCAATTAATCCTTTTGAATCATAACGTAAGCTTTTCTTCCGATATATTTTTTTGGAACATCCAATTTGGCACTTGTTCCAAACTTTGTTATAACCTTTTCAAAAAGAAGTTCGAT
>JAHISS010000090.1 GCA_018817905.1 Nanobdellota archaeon | reverse complement strand
GAGAGAAAGTCTTTTCGAATTTTTCTCAGGAAGTCAGAACAATTTTGGAGGATAAACCTCCAAATTCTTAATAAAGGAGCCAACTGTCAAAACTGTTTGAGTGACAGAATTAGTCGGATCTATGTGGCGAGGTCAAGTTACAAATACTGATGTTTGTGTTATGAATCTTGTTCAGAAAATTAGGAATTCAGATTATTGTGGGTTTTTACATCCGAATTCAACATTAAAAGATGTTTGTTTTCAAATAACCCGCGAACAAGAATAATTTCTTCAAAAACTATTCTTTCTTTTCTGTGAATTCAGTGTAGTGGCATTTGCCGCAGTAAATGCGGTTTTTGTTGTCGGCGAGAAATGTTCCTGGTCCGCATCGCGGACAGTGTTTTTTATTCGTTTTTCCGTTTTCGTAATGGGAATATTTTTTTGAAGTTTTTTTGTTCTTGTGAGGTTTCTTTCCCTTTCTGTCTTTTTTCGAGCCGCCCTTTGCTTTAGCCATTTTATGCTGCTACACCTCTAAGCCGCGGATTAATTTTTTCAAATCTTTCTAATTTTTCCCCATCTGCTTTTCTTCTTTCCCAATTTAATCTTCTTATTACTGCTTCAGCAAATCCCTGGTGTCTTGGAGTTAATTTCCCTTCTTCATATCCTTCTAAAAATATTTCATATCCCACAACCCTGTCCTGTGCACTTCTAGGACCGATATATCTGCCCATTATAGCAAGAGCGCGTCTTCCTCCTTTTATGCCATAAAGTTTCTGACGTAAAGATTCTCTGCTTCTAATTGCACTAGATAGTCCATTACTAAGTTCGCGCAATTGTTCGTAGTATATATCGCTAGCATATCCAAATCCTTCTTTGACTTCAAGCTGACAATTCGGACCTTCGTCTCTGAGCTTTCTTAATTCATTTTCTAAGCGTTTTATTTTATCTTTAAGTATGCTTTTACCAACATAAACTTTATCATCGTCAAATAAGACTGTAAAATCGTCAAAGTGCCTAAAATTGTCTTCTAACCATTGCGAAACTGTCATATCTTTATTTCTTTCCATTTTATTTTTTCGCTCCTTTCTTTTTCACTTTTTGTTTGGGTTCTATTTTTTCTTTGTCTTCTTTTGAATCGTAAATAAAAACTTCGCACACAAATTCCTGCGAGCCGAAGTTATTCTTGACAGACCTTACCACGACGTGCTCTTCGGGAACTTTGAATTTTTCTACGACTTTTTCCATACAACCTTGGATGCCTGGATTTGTTTCTGTTTTGATAGAGAATTTTATTTCCTTTCTTTTGAGGAGCGGGTTTTTTGTGTCTTGTAAAATTTCCATTATGTTTTGATAGCGTACTCGCCTTTTTCGTTTAGTTTTATTTTTTTTGCAATTTCAGATTCTTCTGGGTTTAGAACGAATATTTTTCCTTTGAAAGTATCTGTTGATTCTTCAGAGCCGCATCTTGGACATTTTGCCCCTTTGTAAACTGTTCTGCATTTTTTGCAGGCTTTTTGTTTTGGCATTATGCTTCCCCCTTTCGCGCAGGACAAACTTTTACATATCTCTTTTCCGACGCTATTTCTTCGTATATCCTAACTATTTCTGTAACAATAATAATCGGTTTTGCGGGAGCTATCCTCTTCTCTTCACCATTCTCAAATCCCACTTTTGTTTCGTAACGCAGCCTACGGTTAAGGTTAGTTATGTCGGTTCTTGTCGAACTTCCTCCAAAATCAGGCTCGTTGTATAGTTCTATGGATATCATTTCTTTCCTCCTTTTCTGCCGCCTGTTTTTTCAGTTTTTCTGGCTGTTTTTTTTGCAGCAGTTTCTTTTTTCTTTTTGTCTTCATCAAGCCATTGCAGTTTTCCAAGACCTGATTGCCGCATTGTCAGTCCGATTTTTGGAGAGCCGGCTTTATAGCTTATTGCTACTGTTCGAGCGATGCAATCGTCGTCTTTTCCAAGCGAGCGTTTTGAGGATTTTCCAGACAGCGTGCCTGTTTTGTTCACAGAAACATAATCTTCCATTGTTTGCGAGATGTGAATCATGCCGCGCGCTGGACCGATTTGTATGAATGCGCCGAAGTTTGTTATTTCTGAAATTGTTCCGTAAACGAGTTCGTGCAGTTCTGGTTTCCAGGTTAGGAGCTTGAATTCTGAATTGTAGTAAGCTGCGCCGTCGCCGGAGATGATGATTCCGTCGTCTATTTTTCCTATAGAAAGTACCGCGGCTACATGTCCGAATTCTTTTGTTATTGAGTCAACGTAATCTTCGTTAAGCTGTTTTTCAATTGCTTCTGCAGTTGGCAAGCCAAAGTGTTTTGGCTCAACCCTTACATGATCTTCAACTTCTAATATGTAGAACATTTTTTCCTGTTATGGAAAGTTGAGAGAAAATTGGTTTTTAAAACTTACTACTGGGCCGGCTTTGCGTATAAATTCAAGTTAACCAATTAATCCTTTTGAATCATAACGTAAGCTTTTCTTCCGATATATTTTTTTGGAACATCCAATTTGGCACTTGTTCCAAACTTTGTTATAACCTTTTCAAAAAGAAGTTCGAT
>JAHISS010000089.1 GCA_018817905.1 Nanobdellota archaeon | reverse complement strand
GGAACAAAAACTTGCATCAGAAGACATTTACCGATTTGACGAATTCGGCAGCGCTGTTGCTGTCTGCGATGACGTGATTGTGGTCGGCGCAAAGGGCGAAGACTCCGGATCTATGACCACCGGAGCCGCCTACATCTTCCGTAGCACTGAGGAAGAAGCCAGGGATATTTGATGGCGGGGGAAAATGTGACATCCTCCCAGCCCTAAAGGTTGCTCACCACCATCCCCCCGCCCCTGAGCAATCCGCTTCGCGGAGCTGGGCGTCCACCTCGTCTTATTGCGACGCGTGGTGCATTTGTTGATTTTCTACGTAACTACAAGCTCGCTCGAAATCACTATTTCCAACACCGTCACAAAAGTATCCCGCGTTCCAAAAACGCCCTTGAGGATATCTCTTCCGCAAGTTTGGACAAATTCGAAACAGAAAATACGACGACAAACCCTTGATGATTTGCATCATCTTCGCGTCGCACATCATCCGCGGACAGTCGACAACCATGTGAACGTGATCGGTTTGCACATTAATTATTTCGATTTCTATTTTGTGTTTTTTGCAGGCTTCTTCAATTGCAACCTTGCAAAAAACTTTCAACTTTTCCTGCCGCATCATTTTGTAACGATACTTCGGCGTTATTTGTACGTGCTTCCTGTTTGACCCGACAGAGCTCCGACTATGTTTGTAAGTTTCCATTTTTTTACCTCCGTTAAATTTATTTAGAACAAGCCAGTTACCACTGCGTTTGTAAGTACAGTGGACGACGACTCGTCCACTTTTCATAATCATTCAAAATAGAAAAAGATTACTGCAATTCACTCACAGCTAAAGCAACGAGATTTCTTGCAGGAGACTTTAAAAATTCTAAGATTTAATAGTTTACATGGATGAAGAAACTGCGAGGAAGATTAGGAAGTTGTTAGAAGGTCAGAGACAGATTAATTTAGGTCTTGAATCAGGTCGTTATAAAATTCCTAAAAGAGGACATTTTGATGAGGGCAGAGAGTTTGCTGCAGAATTATTTCGGGTGCCTCTTGGGATAACTTATGTTGTTGACACAACAAATCATTAAATAATTATCCTTCTTTTTGGTTTAATGGAAAGAGGACAGCCGTTAGCGTTTCGGATGAGGCCGCAGGAGCTTGCAGGGTTTTTTGGGCAGGAGCATCTTGTTGCAGAAGGAAAGCCTTTAAGGGTTGCAATTGAAAATAAGAACCTTGGGTCGTCGGTGATTTTTTGGGGGCCGCCGGGATGTGGGAAGACAACGCTTGCTAAACTTATCTGCAAGTTGACAGATGCAGAGTTTGTCGGGATGTCAGCGGTGAGCGCGGGGAAGGAAGATGTCAGGCGGGCGATACAGAAAGCGCGGCTGTTTCATCAGAAGACGATTCTTTTTCTTGACGAGATTCACAGATTTAACAAAGCACAGCAGGATTTTTTACTGCCTTATGTGGAAGATGGGACGATTGTTTTGATAGGGGCGACGACGGAGAATCCTTCGTTTGAAGTTATTTCGGCTTTGCTGTCGAGGTCGCAGGTTTTTGTTCTTAACAAACTTGAGGAGAATTCTTTGATTAAAATAATTTCAAATGCCTTGAAAAGCGAGAGGGGTTTGAAAGGAGAAGTTGTTGTTAGCGAGGAAGGCAAGGAGCTGATTGCGCAGCTTGCGAACGGAGACGCGCGGTCGGCTTTGAATATTCTTGAGGCGTCGCACGCTTTGTCCGGCGGGGCGGGGATGATAAGTCGCGACGTTATTTTAAATGCTGCGCAGAAGAAGTCGTTGCGTTACGACAAGAGCGGCGAGGAGCATTATAATATTATTTCCGCGCTGCACAAGTCGATGCGGGATTCTGACGCCGACGCTGCGGTTTATTGGACGATGCGGATGATTGAGGGTGGCGAGGACCCGAAGTATATTATTCGACGGATGATTAGATTTGCGTCGGAGGACATTGGCAACGCTGACCCGATGGCGTTGGTTGTTGCCTGCGCGGCGAAAGATGCGATTGAATTTATTGGACTGCCTGAGTGCGACACTGCGCTGGTTCAGGCGGCGGTGTATTTGGCGAAAGCGCGAAAGTCAAACGCAGTTTATCGCGCTGTCGGGAAGGCGCGTTCTGACATCGAAAAGACAGGGAACTTGGCAGTTCCTTTGCATTTGAGGAATGCTCCGACGAAGTTGATGAAAGAACTTGGTTACGGGAAAGATTACAAATATGCGCATGATTTTCCTGATGCGAAGGTTGAGCAGAAACATTTGCCTGGCGAGCTTGAGGGGGAGAGGTATTATGTTGAGAAGGAAAGTTAATTGAAAGGAAATCCTCCCGCCCAAAGATTATCACGTCCGATAACTTGTTGTACATCATCTTTAAAAAAATAGTTTCACTTCCAACCAACTCATTAGATTAATAATAAATCAATCGGACGTAATATTGATTGAGTTTTGGATAATATCGGATTAGTTAGGGTTGTGGGGGGTTGGGTAACTTGTGTTGTTGATAATAATTGCCTTTTGATTTTAGCTTGTTGTGATTGGGAGCTCCATTAATTTCAAAACGCAAACATTAAAAAGATTGAAATCTTATTTTAGATATGGAAGTTTTGCTCGACACGAACTTTATTATTTCTTGTGTGATGAAAAGGATTGATTTTATTGACGAGCTTGGCGGGATGGGTTTTAGAACGAAGGTGCCGCGCGAGGTTTTAGAAGAAATGAAAGATTTGAAAAAAGAGCGGAAGACGTCTCACGCGGAGAGACAAGCGATTGATGTTGCTTTTTCGATGTTGGAGGTAGCGAAGGTGAAAAAGATGAAACTTGGCACGTGGAATGTTGACGAAGGTTTAATAAAAAAAGGGCGCGAGGGAATTTATATTGCAACTTTGGACAGGGGAATTAAGATTGAAATTCCGAACAAGGTTGTGATTGATTCTGCTAGGAATGGGTTGAAGGTTGAGAGGAGTTAGATTTTGGGATTTTTGAGGATTGTAAAATTATTATCTAAGCCCGCCCCGCCCAAATGATTATCTCATAAACCAGACGATTATCGTGGCTGGGGGTTTTTTATTTTTGATGTTTGTATATTTAATCATGAAGTCAGGAATTAAACTTTATAGTTGCGTAACTAACTACTGTTTTACAAAATCTGGAACATCAACTTCTATTGATTTTAGCGGGAAAGACATTTTGCTCACATTAAAAATTGCATATCCTTTTTTTTCTCCGGTTTCGTCGTCAATTTTAACAAATACATCTGGGGCAATCTTTTCGTAGTGTGAAGGTGCTGGTTTTCCAAATCTAATTTCTAAGTAATCTCCTTCCCTGTCGTAATATATCTGCATTTTTTGGTTCATTGTATTTAGAAAATCTAATTCTTTTTAATAATCTTCTTCCCACCAATATACTTCTGCAAAACTGTTGGAATCGTTACCGAACCGTCTTTGTTTTGGTAGTTTTCTAAGATTGCGCGGAGCGCTCGGGAAGTTGCGATTGCTGTGTTGTTGAGCGTGTGGACAAACTTGCGTTGGTTTTTTTCGTCGGTGAACTTAATGTTCAACCTTCTTGCCTGGGCTTCTTCCATGTTTGTCAGCGAGCCGACTTCTTTGTATTTTTTTTCAACTGGCGAATAGAATTCTAAATCACAGGACTTTGCTTTTAGGTCGGCCAAGTCGCCAGAGCAGCATTCTAAAATTCTTATTGGGATTTTTAGTTTTTTGTAAATGTCGACTGCGATTGAAAGCATTTCTTTGTAAATTTTGTAGGAATCTTCTGGCCTACACAATACAACCATTTCGACTTTGTTGAACTGGTGCGTTCTGAACAGACCTTTTTCGTTGATGCCGTGGGAGCCGACTTCTTTGCGGAAACACATCGAGTAAGAGGCGAGTTTTGTCGGGAGTTGTTTTTTGTCTAGAGTTTTGTCGATGAACATTCCGATTAGCGGATGCTCTGAAGTTGCAATCAGATAAAGGTCTTCGTCTTGGAGCTTGTAAGACATTTCATTTATTTCTTCTGCTGAGTAAACACTGGTAAGGATTTTTTCTCTGATTAACAACGGGGTTTCAACGTATGTGTAACCTTTTTTTACCATTGTATCAATACCGAATCTGATTAGTGCTTGATTGAGAAGTGCAAGGTCTCCGATTAAATAATAAAAACCTCTGCCAGAAGTTTTTGCAGAAGTGTCAAAGTCAGCAACGCCGAGGGATTCTGCGAGTTCGATGTGGTTTTTTACTGGGAAGGAGAATTTTTTTGGCTTGCCGATTTTTTTTAGTTCTGGATTTTCTGTTTCGTCTTTGCCGACTGGGACAGAGTTGTGGATGATGTTTGGGATTTTTTTTAAGTCTTCATCTATTTCTTCTTTTAGTTTTTTTGTCCTGGATTCTATTTCTTCAATCTTTTTTGGAATTTGTTTTGCTTTTTTTAATAAATCTTTTGCGTCTTTATTCTGTTTTTTTGCCTGAGCGATTTCCTGCGAGATTTTGTTCCTGTCGTGCCTAAGCGAATCAACTTCTAATTTTAACTTCCGCCATTCAGCGTCTTTGTTTTTTATTTTTTCAACAAGCGGAAGCTTTTCTTTTTGGAATTTCTTTTTTATGTTTTCTTTTACTAACGCAGGATTTTCTCTGATGAGTTTTATATCTATCATGTTTCTTTAAGGGGAAGTGATTATTTAAATTTAAGGGGGAATAGTTTAATTGGTTAACTTCGAATCTGACTTCGTCAACTTGACCTCGCCACATAGATCCGACTAATTCTGTCACTCAAACAGTTTTGACAGTTGGCTCCTTTATTAAGAATTTGGAGGTTTATCCTCCAAAATTGTTCTGACTTCCTGAGAAAAATTCGAAAAGACTTTCTCTC
>JAHISS010000088.1 GCA_018817905.1 Nanobdellota archaeon | reverse complement strand
TGGTTTGTTGCTAAATCAGTTAAGAAAGACGGAAAGGTAATTCAGAAATCTGTTTTATATGTCGGCACAGCCGACACATTACATAACAAATTAATCGATCTTAAAAACAAATCTTAGAACTTAATCCTGTCCCAAATTCTCTTTTTGCAGTGAAAAGATAGAATTTATAAAGCCAGACCAGGTGGTAAAATCATGGGAAAAGGCGTATTGCGAAGGATTGCGGCAGGTTTGACTTTGGCAGGTTTAGTAGCTGGGGCGTTATCTCAGAATGTTTCACGGCCGGACTATTCAGGTCAGGCAGCAGATAGTCAACCAACTAGCCAGTTGGTGGCAGAGACTCAGCCGATAAGCCAGTCTCCAATTACGGCTGGGGGTTTTAATCCTTCTGAAACACTTCCATTGGATGAAGTGTATGTTTATGGAAGATTCCTTCAGTCAAATGTGCTTTTGGAGGATGTGTTTGATTTAAGGAAGGTTCGATTGCCTGAGCCATTGGTTTTAACAGAAGATGATTTTAGGGACTTAAAGGTTCCTTATGAAATAGGCCCAGATTCTTTTGCTATTCTGGAAGGAATGGCTTGTTTTGGGAAAAAGGCATTTAAACTTGATGGCGAAACAAGGCATTTTGTTTTTAGTGCGGCTGATTGTTCAGAACCAAGAAACTTTGGATTTATGTTGGAATATGATCGCTCTGCGTTGACACCATGGGATGGGAGAAATATTTTTGCTGATATCCGGGAAAGGACTACTGAATATGGCAGGGAAATGATGAAGGAAAATTCGGCTTTTGACGAGATTGCGAATCAGTTAGACCGTCTGGATCGCGAGGATCCTTTTGATGAGGCTTACGCTGAACGTGCTGAGGAATATTGGAAAGGAGTTGCTGGTCTTTCTGAAGGTTGTGTGCCATTGTATATCTCTGGAGATTATGGCGGTTTTACCGATTACGGAAAGAATGTCTATGCTGGGAATACAACAGAACTTCATTTTGTCCGAGAATTAACTTCTGGAAGGGTTACTGAAGCTTTAGAAGAATGGGATGCAGGGAATGATAATGTTATTCTTGTTCCGCATAATTTGCCCACTTTGGAAGAGATTAGTCATCTTGAAGATACTTATCCTGGAATGACTGATGAAGAAAAAGCAAAGATAGCTGAAGAAAGAAGGCAAATTAGTCGGGCAACTGATTTCATGGGCCGAAGGGGAGTTGAATATTGTCCGAATATTCCCGAAGTTGTTTTAGAAGAGGTTGTTAAGGGGAAGAAATACTCAGTTGTTATGGTTGGTGGGAGATATTCAGATGTTGTCGGGGAAGTTGTGAGTTATATGGAAGATCCAACTCAGACCGTTCGTAGACATTCTCCTCTAGGTTTGCTTGCAGTTGCAGGAAGCTTTCCGGAAAAATTGAAAGAAGATGTAGGGTTTATTTACATTCCTTCTCCTCCGAGAAATCTTGGATTTGCGCCTAGTTTTCGGTCGCATATCGCTGATTGGGCAGTTACTCGTGGAAGTGATTACGCGCATAATTTCCTTTTTGTTGTAGATAGAAGTGGAAAACTTGTGTATTGTCCGGTTCTTAATGTTACTGATGAAGATGCAGCGGGGGAGATTAAGAAGATTGTAGTTAGTGGTTTGAAGGAGGAGTAAGGGTTTATGCGTAGTCAGGGCATTCTTTCTTGGCTAAACAATATGATCCAGGTTGGCCTTGAGGACCGCCAGCGCATCCTACGTCCACACAATTCATTGGATCCGACCATTCGCAAGTGGTGCCATCACATTGACAACTGGCTTGCTTCCCGATTCCCCGTGAATTTTCCTCACAACAAACATTATTAGTTGCGGTTTCAGCATCAAAGGTGCATGAGCCCTTGCATGCCGCAGGGAAACCTTCAAGTTCTTGCTCACTGCTCATTACTATGTCATCACCAAAAGGAACAGCTGGAGAACTAATCACCAAACTGCTTGAATATCCCGCCAAAGCTACAACGATAAATCCGATGACAATCAAAATCCCTGCGAACTTTGTTTTTTCCATGTTTAAAGTTAGTTTGTTTAGTTTAAATATTTTTCTGTTTGATTAACCTTTCAAATCAGAAATCCCGAGCAAGATAAATAATGCGCCAATCATAACGATGAACCAGAAAACTCCGCCTTTGAGGAATTCCCATGCTGCGTGTTTGAAGTTCCAGAAAGCCCCCCAATCCGGTGAAGATGAAATCCACGCGAGGTAAATCGCTCCGTTTACTAAAATCAAACCTATTAAAAGTTCTGCCCATTTGTTCATGACTATTTCTGAAAAATAAAGTATTTAAAGATTTTGCATAAAATTTTACTACTGAAGTATACAGTTATTATTCGTTTTGCTGCAGCTTTAAACATCAAAATCTTTGGAGGGGTTATTGATAGGGAAATACTGATATGTTGAAATCCAATTTTTGTTACAGGGGTTGTGGATGGATTGTTGAAGAGAGGATGAAGAAAAAGGCAGTCCTTTGATTAATAATAAAAAACCGAGATATGTTTATTGGATTTGTGGATAATTATTTGTATATAATCTTTAAAAAATAGATTTAATTGGAAAGAAATCCCTGTTGTTTCCACCCCGCCTAAAATTATTACATTAACTCGCGACCACGCACCTCGCTGAATTAAATTAGTGGTGCGTAATGCGCTCGCCAGAATCGGATGGGATAATATGTGTCGTTGATAATGATTGTTTTTTAATTCTAATTGATTATTTTATCCATGACTTCAAACCTTTTCGAACTCTTCGCTGGATTTATATAGAATGTTTTTTTATGTTTGTTATGGACGAAAAATTTATCCTGATGGGACTGAACGACGAGAACTCGAAGGCAGTTGCAGAAGTTTTGGGAAATAAGACTTGTAAGCGGATTCTTGACCATTTGGCAGATGTGCGCGAGGCGAGCGAGAAAGATATTTCTGTGGGTTTGAAAATGCCAATTAATACTGCCGAGTATAATTTGAAGAAATTAATTAAAGCGAGCTTGGTTGAAAAATCTAAGAACTTTTTTTGGAGTGTTAAGGGCAAGCGGATTCCGATGTATAAGTTGGCGCGGAAGCATATTATAATTTCGCCGAACAAGAATCCGAGTTTGAGTTATTTGAAAAGTATTTTGCCGGTGGTTGCAGTTGTTGCGATTTTTGTTTTGATTGCAGGGTTGAGTTTGCAACATCAAGGGACAATAGACAGCGGGAATGGTTTTGGACTGAATAAGTTTGGTTCTATCGGAGAGATGAAAGAATTTTTAAAGCAAAATCTTGGGACTAATAGTTATTATGGAGGAATGGAAAAGTCATTTGCAACTGACGGAGTTGTTGGTGCTACTACAGCTGAAAGTGGGGCGCAGGCGGCAAGCGATTATTCAGAGACAAATGTTCAGGTTGAAGGAGTGGATGAGCCAGACATTGTAAAGAACGACGGGAAATATATTTATACTTTGTCTGGGGAAAAGGTTGTGATAGTTGACGCGTATCCTGCTGAAGACATGAGGGTTTTGTCACAAATAGAATTTGAAAGCGATGTTAGGGATATTTTTATCAACGGAGACAAGCTTGTTGTTTTTGGTGAAAGCAGAGAATACTTTGACACAGGTCTTAGATGTCCGGAGAGTTTTGATATTTGGACAGACTGCGGAGGTTATTCAACAGAGGAAACAAAAGTTTACATCTACGATGTTTCAGACAGGGAAGAGCCAGAGTTGGAGGATGAGATTTCTGTCAGCGGGCGATATGTTGAAGCAAGAATGATTGGAGACTATGTTTATATTGTTTCTTCAGAATCTGTTTATTTGAATCACTTTGACTTGCCAAGTTATGAAGTCAGGGGTTTGAAAAGAGATGTTGCTGTAGAAGATGTTTATTACTTTAACACTGGGGATGAAAGTTATGTCTTTAACACGGTTTCTGCGATAAACCTTGGAGACGGCGAGATTGATTCGGAAACTTATTTGCTAGGAGCTTCGAGAACAGTTTATGTTTCAGAGAGCAATATTTATTTGACTTACCAAAAACGAATCAGTCAGGAAAATTATTTGGAGAGATATGTTGAAGAAGTTTTGGAAGAGGTTTTGCCTGGCGAGATTTATGAGCAGGTTTTGGAAGAGCTTGATTCTTCTGGATTGGCTTGGGAAAAGAGAAGGGCGATTGATGAAATTGTTGGAAAATATATTAGTTCTTTAGACGGCGATGAGAATTCTGATTTTGCAGAAAAATTTCAGAAGGCTTTGGAAGAGTTCTCTATTGTGATTCAGAAAGAAACAGAGAAGACAGTTGTTCACAAAATAGAGATTGACGAGGGTGAGATTAATTACGTTGCTTCTGGCGAGGTTCCTGGCAGTGTTTTGAATCAGTTTTCAATGGATGAGTTTGATGGGAATTTCAGAATTGCTACGACAGTCGGGCAGGTTTCGCGGGACAGTGCTGGTGGGAGTTTGAACAATCTTTATGTTTTGGACGAGGAGCTTGAGATTATTGGTAGTGTTGAAGATTTGGCAGAGGGCGAGAGAATTTATTCTGCGCGGCTTATGGGCGAACGGGCTTACCTTGTGACTTTTAAGAAAGTTGACCCGTTGTTTGTTATTGATTTGTCGAATCCGCGAGAGCCAGAAGTTTTGGGATATTTGAAGATTACTGGTTACAGCGATTATTTGCATCCTTATGATGAGAATCATGTTATTGGAATTGGCAAGGAGACAGCCGGAGGGGGCGAGCATTTTTCTTGGTATCAGGGAATAAAGATTTCGCTGTTTGATGTGAGTGATGTTGCTAATCCAAAGGAAGTTGCGAAGATAGAAATTGGCGACAGGGGAACAGACAGTTATGCGTTGCGCGACCACAGGGCGTTTTTGTTTGACCGCGAGCGAGAGCTTTTGGTTATTCCGATTGCTTTGGCAGAAATTGATGAGTCGCAGTATGATGGTGAAATTCCAGATAATGCTTATGGCGAAAGAGTTTGGCAGGGCGCGTATGTTTTGAATATTAACGAAGACGAGATTTCAGTTCGAGGGAAGATTACACATAATTCAGAAGATTATGAAACAGACAGATGGTCTTATACTTGGGACCAGGAAATCCAGAGAAGTTTGTGGATGGACGACGTGCTTTACACGATTTCTGAGAGAAAAGTGATGGCTAATGAACTGGGGAGTTTGGAAGAGATTGGGGAAGTTTTGGTTGGGTGAATTAAGTAGTAGCAATGGAAAAATGATTATCTTGCAGGAGTGGATTAGAGTTTTGGTTTACCTATCTGGGAGGAAGCTGTTTCATGGAAAAGTGTTATAAACTCTCGATGTAACTTATTTTGGTACTGATTTGTCAATAACATATACGAATCAGTACGTTCAACTAATTTTCGGTTATTCCAGACAACGCCGAAGTTTGGGGTAACTTTTTATAGTGCAAGTGCTAATAGTTGGGGGTGAGAAAAGAAATTTTGTTTGGGGCTATTGTTATGGTTGTTTTAGTTGTTGGTGTTGCTACTGCTTATGTCTTTTTTGGAGAAGATGCTTTATTTTCTCCTAAGCGGATCGAGCCGGATAAGAATTTGATGGATAAAACATCTCCTGTTACAACTCAAAAAATCCCTGAAATAAAATTATTTGATTCTATATCTAAACAAGCGAGAATGGAATACATTATACAAAATGGAGAGGATGTTACAAAAGCGGGGAGTGTGGAAATTGTAGCAATTGATGATTTTACTGACATGGAAAAACCAAGAGGAGAATATAAATATTATTTTAGGGATAAAAGCGGCGAGACTTTTAGAATTTATTTTGTTGATGAACCTGGATTGATTTCAGGCAGTGAGTTGGAGATTAGGGGTAGAAAGTTAAAGGTTGATGATACAAGTGAGATTGTTGTTTTGACGTATACTAAAACAGAAAGAGAAGTATTGGATGACAATCCTAATTTGGGAGAGCAGAGAACAGCTGTCATTCTTGTTAATTGGATTAGCAATCCAGCAGAGTCAATTACCGTAGAGGAGGCTTGGGACCAGGTGTTTAATGAAACAAATGACTCACTAAATTATTGGATCCGGGAAGTATCATTTAATAAGACATGGCTTTCTGGAAATGTTTATGGATGGTATTCGGTTCCATATGATGGATGTAACTTCGTGTCAAATGCTATTGCTGCTGCTGATTCAGATATTTATTATCCAGATATTGATAGACTGATTATCATGGCGCTTGGAGGATGCGGGGTAAGTGGATTTTCGACTCTGGGTGATACTGAAATTGACACTGATGACGGGCAAGTAACCCTTTCATGGAATGCATTAATTGGTCCTCCTTTTAATAATGGGGTTTGTGCTCATGAATTTGGTCATGGTATGGGACTTCGTCATGCGAATATTCTAAGTTGCGGTAATGAAACAATATCAGATGAGTGCATGTCTCTTGAATACTTTGATATATTTGATACAATGGGCTGGGCTTGGTATAACCAACACTTTAACGCTTATTATAAAGAAAAAATTGGCTGGCTTGAATCTAATAATGTCCAAGAAATTACCTCGCCTGGGACATATGTCATTGAACCGCTTGAGGTCCCAGGAGACGGCGTAAAAGCACTAAAAATTCCCATAGGTGAGGGTTTGTATCAAGGATTTGATTTTTATTTGGAATACAGGAGGCCGATAGGTTATGACGCATTAGTTGGAGATGGTTTTGAAGGAACAATATTCGATGGTGTATTTGTTAGGCTTGTTAGGAATTTGACATGGAATGGTGGAAATACGCATCTTTTGGACATTTTAACAGGGACACCCTACATAGTCATTATCAGAGATGGGGAGCCGTTTTATGATATTTACAATGGATTAAAAATAAGCACTTTAAATGTAACTGATAACTATGTTGAAATACTGGTGGAAGAATCATGTGGAAATGGTTTAGTGGACCCTGGAGAGGATTGTGATACATTGAATCTTTCAGATACAACATGCTCTGACCTTGGTTATCTAAACGGAGATAATTTAAGTTGCGATTTAGAATGTCTTTTTGATACATCAGAATGTGGAATCGGAGTATGCGGGCCAGGACATTATTACCTTAGTAATTTATCCTGCAGTGCGACATTCATTTCAGATGAAAATGATGGCAGCGTGATCGGTGCTGGTCTTGCTGATACGTGGGACCAAGTTAGACATAAAGAACAAGGAAATGTAGCAGAAGAGACTTGGGGTCTAATATGGATTCTAAATGAATATAATCCTGATCCACAGAAGCATTCTATGGTGGGGAGATCTTCTGTTCCATTTAATACAAGCTCCATACCTGACAAGGCCATTATTACATCAGCAGAAATAGTCTTAGAAAAGCACTCATCAATTGACAATACTCATCCAGACTCAGATGATTTTATTACGATAGTGCCAACCACTCTTGAAAATCCACCTCACTTGTCTGATAATGATTTTGATGAATTCAGCACTATAGACGACCCTCAAGAACTCAGTAATCGGATTGATATAAGTGAATCTTCATCAACTTTTGTTTTCCCGTTGAATTTTAATGGTTTGTTGAATATCAATACCACTGGTTTTAGTGGTTTTGGTTTACGATTAGGGTATGACCTTGATTCAATAGTAAACGACGGAGAATATACTTATTTGGGGATATTTCTCTTTGCCACTTCTGATTACTATTTCCCTCCTAAATATCTGAAGATGGAAGTCACCTATGTAAATTGTATTTATGCTCCAATCGGCGAATGCGCTAAGTGCCCGGACTTTGACGGTAATGGCAATGTTACATTCGAGGATGGGGTAATGATGGAAGATTGCATATATTTTGGGAACGAGTCAGCGTGTCTTCCCGAGTATGATTTGAATGGTGATGGGAAGTTTACAATTATCGGGGACGTTACCTGTTTTGCAGATTCTTTTAATAGGACTGTTACTGGTTTAAGTGTATGTTGTGAGGGGTGTGGTAATTATATTATTGAAAGTGGCGAAGAATGTGACGATGGCAATGTGGAAGATGGAGATGGTTGCAATTCAATTTGCCAAATAGAGTGACCAAGTTGCCCCTTGACTCAAGGATTTGTCTTGATGGTTTTACTGTTGGCAGGGATCCTAGTAATGACTGAAAGTTTTACCCTATCCTCTTGTTGAAATGCCAGTGATAGTTTCTAAATACAAAGAAGTGACGCCAAAGGCAGAAGTTCAGCCAGATGCTAAAAAGTTAGATGACTTGATAGGAATAAGATTCAGTCCAGAAAGTGTATTGGTTAAGATAACAAGATTTTTTGCAAGGATTTGGGATAACCTTAAATAACTTATTTTTCACTTGTTTTTATGTTAACTGAAAAACAAATCAAGGAGATAAGGGAACATTTAGATAATGCGAAGAATCCGATTTTTTATTTTGACAACGATGCTGACGGGCTTTGCAGTTATGTAATTTTGCGGCGGTTTCTTGAGCGGGGGAAAGGCGTTGCTGTTCGGAGTTTTCCTGAGCTGGATAAGAATTATGCGCGGAAGGCGCAGGAACTTGGAGCGGATTATATTTTTGTTCTTGACAAGCCGGTTTTGTCGAGGGAGTTTGTAGAGGAAATTAGCAAATTAGGTCTTTCTTTGGTTTGGATTGACCATCATGACCTGCCTGCTGCAGATTTTGAAAAAGATTTTGAAAATCTTTATATTTACAATCCTGCTCGGAACGAAGGCGATGAGAAAAGTGGAGAGCCAGTGACTTATTGGTCTTACAAAATTGCAGATAGGAAAGAGGATTCGTGGCTGGCTGTTATCGGCTGTATTGCTGACCATTATCTTCCTGATTTTGCTGAGGAATTTGGGAAAAAATACCCTGAGCTTTGGGGGAAAGTTGAAGAACCGTTTGACGCTTATTATGGCACAGAGATTGGAAAGATTGCGATGGCGTTTAATTTTGCGCTCAAGGATTCTGTGACGCATGTTGTGCAGTTTCAGAATTTTTTGATTTCCTGCAAAGAACCTGGAGATGTTTTTGTAGAGAGTAAAATTAATTATTCTTTTAGAAAGAAATATTTAGAAGTGAAGAAAAGATACGATGCGTTGATTGAACGGGCGAAGAAGTTTGCAAGGGGGCGGTTGATTTTTTTTGAATACGGCGGCGAGATGAGCATTAGCTCTGATGTTTCAAACGGGCTTTCTTTTATTTATCCAGATAAATACATTGCTGTTGTTTTTAAGAAAGGAGCGGTTTCTAATTTGTCGTTGAGGGGGGAAAATGTTCGGGGGATTTTGGAAAAGGTTTTGAAAGAAGTTGAAGGGACTGGGGGCGGGCATGAAAATGCTGTTGGCGCGAAGATTGAGACAAAGGATTTGAAAAAGTTCAAGGAAGTTATGGAGGGGGAGATTGGGAAGTAGGACAGGGTTTATTTATCCTCTTCTTTGATACTAAAGAAACTTTTGCTTTGAAGAGGAACTTGAAATATGTGTTTACATTTATTGCATTGAATTGTTACTATTGAAGTTAGAGCTGTTAATATTTTGCACCTTTTACAATTAACTTTTGTTCCAATTTGTATGATTATTTCTTCATTGCAATGTGGACATTTCATTTTAGGCATTCTCACATCTTCTAATGTATATTCTTTTTGAGCATACTTATTTAAATATTTAGATTTAAAGAATAATTATGGCCAAGACAAAGAATATTTATTTTGTCCCCATTAGAAAAGAAGAGAGAGGCCTTGTAGTTTCAACTTTAGAGGCACATTCTGGATTTTTAGAATATGCGATTGATTTTTTACTTCCTGAAGGAACTGAGGTTCTTTCTGCTCAGACGGGGAAAGTAGTCGATGTAAAAGATAGTTCAGATGAGGGAGGCTTTAAGGAAAAGTATAGGGGAAACAAACACCTTAATTATATCACTATTAAACATAAATCTGGAGAGTATTCACAATATGCTCATTTGAAATTTAAAGGAGCGATAGTTAAGAAAGGAGACATAGTGGAAGCAGGAGAAATTATTGGTTATAGTGGGAATACTGGCTATAGTAGCTCTCCTCATTTGCATTTCCATGTATCTCGAAAGATTAAATCAAAAGAGGGTTGGGAAACTATGGATATTCGATTTAATGAAGATATAAAAATTCTTAGAAAACGAGGAGAAATTATTTTAGGTGCTCTGAAGGCAACTTTTAGAAAGATTATTGCGAGATAAAAGTGAAGAGGCAGAAAAGTTTATATATCAATTGATAATAGTCTCAATAGACAAAATGCTGGAAGAAAAACAAATGGAATTCAATGTTGGAAAGATTATTGTTAGAAGCCCGAGGCTGGACACTGTGATAATGGTTGAAGAGTTTATCAAGGAGCATAGCGGAGAGTATAAGAAGACAGAGCTTTTTCACAAGCTGCCGAAAAAAATGATGTGGGGAACATTTAGTGTGATTTTGAAATATTTTTGGGATAATAATAAAATCGGCATTGATAAAAATGATTATGTTGTTTATATCTGGAATCCGCAGTTGGCCAAGAAATTTATAAATCGAAAGCGTTATTGATTGTTATGTTCAGAAAACCTGCGGACGGTGTTGTTTTTGCCGATGATAAAATTGAAGGAGCTTTTAATTCTTTGAGAGAGGACGATTGGCTGAAGAGGGCTATTCAGAGGGCAATTGACGATCTGAAAATCAATGTTTTTTGTGGTGAAAGAATTCCGAAGAAACAGATTCCTAAAGAATATATTCAGAAGCACGGGATTGATAATTTGTGGCGGTATTCCTTGCCAAACGCTTGGAGGCTGATTTATTCTGTTATCGCGCCGAGTAATGTTGAAATTCTTGCGGTTATCTTAGAATATTTTAATCATAAGAATTATGAGCGGAGGTTTAGGTATTAATGAGAACTTTTAGGGTGAAGGTCTTCGGAAGAGTGCAAGGAGTTTTTTTCAGGAAGAATGTTAAGGAAATTGCAGACGAACTTTGTTTGAAAGGGGGTGTTAAGAATTGTTCTGATGGGTGCGTGGAAATTATCGTGGAGGGAAGCGAGGAAAAACTGGAAGAATTTATTTTGAAGATTAAGGAAAGTCCTGGGGTGAGCAAGGTTGAAGAGCTGAAGGTTAGAAAAATTGTTGATGGGAATTTTAAGAGTTTTGAAATTGTTAAGGAAGAAAGTTTTTTTAGGGATAAGAAAAATGCGGTGGGGAATTTAGGGAAGAGGTTGTTTGGGTGAAATAGCTCGCAACAAGCTGCTCGGATTTTTGAAAAATGATTATCTCATAAACCCGAGAGGTTGGATAATTAATCTTTGTGATTGTTGCAAAAATGCTATTAATAAAAAATTACTTCAGAAAGCTAAGTAAATACACAATAGCTTCAATAATTCCCACCTAGGATTATGGATAATATCTGTCTGTGAGATAATCATCTTTTATTAGACGAATAACCTGGCGGAGCTGGTTATGAGTTAACCAATGCGAGCAACTTGTTGCGGGGTAATCTTGAGGGTGGAATCAAATTTTTTCGTGACTTTTTCAACAAATCCTGCGCGGACTAAAACTTTAAAAACATCTTTTGAATTTTATTCTTTATGGCAGGGAAAACATCCCACGTTCCTCAGCACGTTGCAATAATCCCGGATGGCAATCGAAGATGGGCGCGGGCAAAGGGAATGGCTGCTACAGCAGGGCATGTTAGGGCTGGAGCTTATGAAAATATTAATTCTTTAATGAAAGAAGCGAAGAACCTTGGAGTGAAGTATTTGTCTCTTTGGGGATTTTCTACTGAGAATTGGAAGCGGGAAAAGAAAGAAGTTGATGAGATTTTGAGAGTTGTTTCAAAGGGCGTTGATAGGTGTTTGGAAGAAGCGAAAAAAGAAAAATTTGGTTTTAAGCATATTGGGCGGAAAGACCGCTTGCCTGCAGAGTTGCTTGACAAATTAAAAAAGCTGGAAGATGAAACAAAAGAGTTTAAGGAGAGTTGTGTTTTGTTGTGTTTGGATTATGGGGGAAGGGATGAAATTGTTCGGGCTGTGAATAAGATAATTAAGGAAGCAAAAGGAGATATTGAGGAAAGCACATTTGCGAATTATTTGGAGACAGCTGGGATTCCAGATGTTGATTTAATTGTTCGGACCGGTGGAGAGAAAAGGTTGTCGGGCTTTATGCCTTTTCAATCTGATTATGCAGAGATTTATTTTACAGATGTTTTGTTTCCGGATTTTAACGCTAAGGAGTTGAAGAAATCTGTTGATTGGTTTATGAAAGTTGATAGAAGGTTCGGGAATTAGAAGGATTTAAAAAATATTGAAACTTTTAGAAAGGATGAAAAAAGAGTTGTGGTCTGTTGTTATTGCTGTGGTTTTGGCGCTTGGAGTGTATTATTTGTTTGTTTATGGGGGTGGTCCGATGCTGGGTCCGAGCATTTCGAGTGTTGAGCAGAGGTTGACGTCTTCTCAAATTCCAGCGCTTACTGGAGAAGTTTCTTGTTCAATCCAGCCGGATGGAATTTATTGCAATTCTGAACAGACTAAAATCTGCTTTGATGGGCGATGTGTTGATGCGTGCACTGGCAGGCCGGGCTATTACTGTGCGCAGGTTGGGTGTGACGGCGGGGATGAAGATGTGTCTTATCCTTTGGGAGATATTCAATGCAAGTTGGACAGAGGGTATCCTTGGTATTATGCTGAGTGGCATTGCTGTTATGATGTTGGGCAGTCGTTAGATTGCGGGGAATTGGGAGGAGCGTGCGAGCCGTATCCTATTGATGGCTGCTCTGATGGAACTGTGCATTTAGGCGAGGCGGATTTTTCTTGTCCAGGTTATGGG
>JAHISS010000087.1 GCA_018817905.1 Nanobdellota archaeon | reverse complement strand
TTGTAAATCCTCATCAAGAACTTGGAGGAAAAACGCCAGCTGAAAAGGCAGGCGTTGACTTGAAACTTGGAAGGATGAAACTATTTAATCTCATAAAATATTGGACAAAACACAGAGATGACGAATAGTTGACAGTATCCTATCTGGCTTAGTCTTTGAATGTACCTTCCGATAACTCTGTGATAATGTTGAATTTTAGTCCTGGCTACTTCCTCAGCAGCCCGCCTCACACTAGGGATATCTGCAGCAAGGGGCAATTCAAAACTTTGAACATCGCTTTTTCCAAATAACCTTTCAATTGATTTTTGTGTGGGCTCTTTGTTTTCAAGTAACCAAGGTCTCAGTTCTTCAAGATCTTCTTTGGGAATTCTATAAATATCTACAACAGTTTCGAAGTCATATGGCTCTCCTGATACCCAATGGTCAAGATGTGCTGCCTCGCCGTGAAGTCTTCTTTTCAATTCGTTAGTTGTGGCCTCGTCAGCGTTTTTTGGCGTTGTAATATTTGGAAGAGAGTCTTCTAAACACCTCATCCCATTTATCACTCGTACCAATTCGTTAACTGGGATTCCCCGATATTTTGAGCTAAACATCTGTACTTTTTTCATTGCCTTGAGGAGTTCTTCTGATTCATCTAATATTTTTTCATCAATTGCCATGTTTCCTTTCACGTCTTTCAATACTCAAACCTTCCCATTACTTGTCATCCCCAAGTTACAACAAAATAGAAAACTTTATATACCCAATAATTGTTGCTCCAGTATGATGGTAAAGAATGAACTTGTGAAGAGAATCAAAGAATACTTTAATTTGAATATTTATGAAACCAAGGTCTGGATTTCTCTGCTTTCAAGGGGAATTGCTTCTGCTGGAGAAATTGCAACAATTTCTGGTGTTCCAAGGTCAAGAACTTACGATGTCCTCGAATCTTTAGAAAAACACGGGTTTGCAATAGTAAAAATAGGCAAGCCAGTGAAGTACATAGCAGTTAAACCTACAGAGGTTATTGAAAAAATGAAATCAAATGCCATGCAGGAAGCGCAGGAAAAAGTAAAAAATCTCGGAACCTTAAAAGAAACAACAGAATACGAAGAACTTGAAAAACTGCACAAAACAGGAATCGCCCCAGTCAAGGCCCATGAAATAACCGGCTCGCTTAGGGGAAGGTCAAATATCATTTCAAGGGTTAGAGAACTAATTCAAAACGCAAAAAAAGAAATCTCAATTTCAACATCTGTCTTGGATTTTGAAGACAAGAGCAGGGTTTTGCTTCCAGCTTTAGAGCAGGCTGCAAAAAATAATATTCATGTAAGATTAGCTTTAACTGGAGCACCGGAAAAGATTAAAAAAATCAGCGCCAAAACAAACCTCAAACCGTTTTTAACTGACTCAGATGCCAGGATGTATATTTCAGACAAAAAAGAAGTTTTGTTCATGATAACTTCAGAAAAAGCAGACGAAGAAATCGCTATCTGGCTTAACTCGCCGTTCTTTGCGCAATCCTTGTCAGGAATTTTAGAATCTCAAGTAGGGAGGAGAAGTAAATGAAAAAAATAGTTTTAACAAGCAAATCTTCAAGGGTTGATGCAGCTGGCGACAGCATGTTCGCAGCAATGAAACGAATAGGTAGCGATGAAGAAGATATCTCTGGAAAAGATGCGCGAGTTGTTACTTTAGAGAACCCGAGAATTGAGAAGTTCAGAAGAAATTACGGACTCCCGCCTTACCGGGGAAAAAGTAAAATTTAAAAAAAAGGAAATTAGAAAAATAAAATGACACAAACACAATACGACCCAGCAACACAAAATAGAAATGGATATTGTCCGCGTTGCGGCAGTGAATCTCCAATTGGTGGTTTAGTTGACGAAACTGTTGGAAGAAAACTTGATGATTTAGGGAATAGGCTTAATGCAGAATTAGATTTAGGAGAAGTTGAGGATAGGGCAGAGAAAAGAACTGAAAGATTTAACAAGTACATGTGGTTATCGTTAGGAGAAGGGTTACTTAAAACAGGAGGGCTATTTACTCTTGCTAACACAATCGTGCCAGAATCTCTTAGACCATATGCAAATGCGGGCGCTGCCCTTTATGTCGCGGGGAAGCTTTTAGGATGGGTAGCAAACCTCTGTCTTACAGATGTAGCGGAGGAACGATTAGAAGACATCCAAGACCGCCTCAAAGCACATCCTCCAAAGAAAAAAGAATAACTTTATATAACTCCGCCTTTTTGATAAAACATGCCAGAAAAATATTTTGCAGACATTGTAATTAAGAAAGAGAAACTAAGCGATGATTCAAATGTTTTTGTAGCTCATTGCACAAATTTGGGAATTGCCAGCCAAGGAACTACAACAGAAGAAGCAATCAAAAATATTAAAGAAGCAATTGAACTTTATCTTGAAGAGCAGCCAGAAAAATATTCTGAATTAAACATCTCAACAGAACCTTCTCTTTTTTCTGTAATCGAGATAAGTCAAAATGCCAAAATTGCCAATTCTCTCAGGCAAGGAACTGATAAAAGCATTGGCTAAGATTGGATTTCAACACGTAAGAACAACAGGAAGCCATGCAATTCTGAATAAAATAGGCGAAGAAAAGGGAAAGACTACTGTTCCTGTTCCACTCCACAGAGAGATAGCAAAAGGAACTTTAAACAGCATAATCAAACAAGCAAACATAACAAGAGAAAAACTCTTCGAATTACTCTATCCTCACGTCAACAACACCCATCTCCTTAATTTTCTTTTCATTCTTCCTAACAAATTTCTTCAAAAACTCCTTCCCAGAAAAATCAGTCTTTACCTTGCAATATAAAACCCCACCCCTAACTGCTGTTTTCTCATTCTTTTTCCTAAAGCAAACAGCATCTTTCTTCATCGTTACTGGTGGCCCTTTTTTCAAAACTTCGCCGCGAGATTTCAAAGTCAAATAAAGTTCTGCCTTTTTTCCTTCTCCGCGATAAACAAATTCTTTCCCAAGAACGTAGAAATATTTCTCAATCTCTCTGATTAAAAAATTAGAAAACTTTCTTAGCTTTGTCCCAGCAATATCTCCTTCTTGTTTGTCTGTTTCCAAAACAAGATGCAAAAACTCACCATTTTTCTTCTTCAATTGGGAAACATTAATTTCTTTCTTGTAAAAAAACTTTTCAGAAGGTTTTTTCAAAAAATTTCTTGCAGCGCTTTGAAACTTCACAAACGTTTCCCAATTCAAAGAAGCCAAAACATTCCTTTCTTTCCACGTCGGATCAATTAAAATTATTGGCGACTGCAATTTGGACTCATTCAACTCGATAAAAACATCACCTTTCTTCTTGTAAAACTTTTTCGTATCAATCACAAGTTTTTTGTCTTTAATCTTTATCAATTCTTTTAGCATTTTTTCAAAGCTCTTGAAATGAATTATCAAACATTCCAGCCCGTATCCTGAAAAACCGTTGATGTAAGATTCAGCCCCGTAAACGCCCTGCGCCTCGCAGAATTTCTTTGCAAAACTCACCTCTTTTCTCAGTCGACCTTTCAGATTTCTCCGCACATAATTCACATGAAAATAACTCAAGTCCATGACATTCATCGCTTCAACAATTTTTTTTATTTTCAAGACAGGAATAAGTTCAAAGATTAATTTTTCATTTTTTCTAATCCTAAAATAGTCTCTGCTTCCATGCAATCTCTCAATTTTCATCCCCGTTCTTTTCACAAGGTTTTTCAAAATTTTCCCCAAATAATCTGATAAATCTCCGCACTTACGGCCAAATCTCACAAAAATATCTGCATCATAGCTCTCTGATTTTGCCAGCGTTCCTTTTGCAAAACTTCCCCCGAGAAAAACTTCACAATTAACTTTTTTCTTAGAAACCTGTTTCTTCAACAAGTTCAAAAAACTTTTTGTTTCTTTTTCTAACTCATTAAATTCATTCTTGCCAACAGAAAAATCCAATGTTTCCAATACCCTCTTTGCGTTCATAACTTTTAAAAGAATTCAAAGCTTTTAAGTTTGTCTTTCACTGATTTTAATTGTCGAAAGATCAATGATATACTTCCCGTCTTCCAGTTTGTAAACTCTTGGTTTGTTCGTAGCAAATAAATTCCCTAAATCCACAGCATACTTTCCAGGCCGAATCACTTTCACGCTTTCAAAATCAAGGAATACCGGCACTTCTTCGTCTTCAAAACCAGAAATCTCCCGCACGTCTTGTTCTATCTGTTTTTTTTCCACAGCATCAAGTTCAACGTCAAGCTCTTCATTCTCCCTTATTTTATCAACTTGGTCTTTCCGAATATAAAAGAAAAACTTCCGTCCGCAGCCGTCACAACCTTTCAGCACCTGCTCACTCCCATCTTCGTAAAGTTTCGAGCAGTGGACACATTTGTAAGGCATACATTTCAGAAGTTAAATCAATTAATAAAGATTTAGTTATTAAGAAATAAATCCCTATCCAAAAAATCACAAATCACCCCAGCATCAGTTCTAATCTTTTCGGGTCCCTTTTGATTTCCTTAATTACTGTCGCAGGCCCAATAACTGTCAAAGCGCTGTTATCTCCGACAAGCCGTTTCGCAATCCCATATTTCATTTTAATAAAAATACTTCTATTCCTCAAGTCAGGTTCAATGACAGCCAGCTCAATTCCCTTAAAATTCTTAACATGGTCAACTAAAGCCATTGTATCTTCGATTAATCTCGCCTCTTCCTCCGCCCTTAACCTTCCATGCAAAATAACAATCTTATTTCCTAAAACTAAACTCAAAATTTTCTTAACTCTTTGAGCAATTGTCAGGCCCTGAACTTCTGCAAACGGTATCACCTGCAAACTCAATCCTTTTATTCTCTTCACCCCTTTTTTCATTTTATTTTCCATCTTTAGATTTTTTTCGAAAGTTTAAACAATGACTCATAAAATTCATCTATATTTTTCCCTTCTTTAGCTGAAATCCCGACAACTTCATACTCAGGAAATGCAGATTCTATTTTTTTAACATCTGATTTTTTTAAATCTATCTTATTTGCGGCAATCAGGATAGGAATTTTCCTTGCAACCAAATTCCCAATGATTGTAATGTTCACTTGAGAATAAGGGTTTTGCGTCGAGTCAAGAACAATAATCACTGCATCCATGTCGTCAAGCCATTGTATCGCTTCAATAATTCCTTGAGTCGCTTCCTTGGCCCTCTTCTTTGCTTTTTTCTTTTTCAAGCCAAACTTCATGAAATTTTCATAATCTATTTTCGTGGCAATTCCCGGCGTATCGATCAATTTAAACATCAGCGTTTTGCCCTTGTATTTTATTTCGACTTTTTCTTTGATTTGAACATTTCTTGTTTCATGAGGCACATTGCTGACAGTTCCAATATCTTCACCTGTCCAGTCCTTGCAAATTTTGTTGGCCAAACTCGTCTTCCCAGCATTTGGCGGACCGTAAAAACCAATTTTTAAATTATCTTTCTTTCTAAACAGCCCACCGAAAATCCTCGCTGAAAATTTTTTCAATAACTTGAACATTTTAAATAGAGATTTTATCTTTTAATAAATCTTGCGTCTATTGGCATTCCTTGCTTTTTCTCAATTTCCTCCCTGACTTTTCTGTTTTCAACAAACTTGAACAAAGGTATCTCCCACATTCCGGTTCGCTTTCCGTCTATTTTCTTAAACGCATAATCTATTTGCTCGCCTTTCCATTTTCTCTCTTTGAGCTGGCTTTTGATAACGCTGTCTTTCAGCCCAGCCCTTCTTGAATTGTAAATGAAATTAATTAAGTTGTAAAGATGGGTCGGGTCTTTGAATAAATGGTTTTCATAATGTTTTTTATACCACATCTGGAGAAGAATATATGCGGCAAGAGTTACAATTAAAAGAATCAACATTCCAATGAGAAATTTCCCCCAACTGAAATTTCCCCCCTCATCTTCCCACCAATTTGGCCTAATTGGCAGTTCACTTACCCCCAAGGCGCTGACAATCGGAGAAACATACGCACCCAATGCCTCAACATCAGGAGCGTCAGCACCAACAATCAAAAATTCTATTTCTTGCAATGGACTGCTGTAATCAATTCCAACATAAGCTCCGTCGCCAGAAACTGTTTCTTCAAGACCACTTGCAGAAGATTTTGCAACTATGCCGCTCCGCGGATGATTTATTACCAAATAAGAATAATCTTCTTCAGCGTTTGGTTTTTGCGTGATTTTTATTTTATACTTCTTCAACAACTCAGTTGTTTGTAAATCTCCATCAGCAGAAATTGTTTCAAAGGCCACAGAAAGCTCATAATTTCGTTCCATCCAATCAGCAATGCTCTGGCGCATTTCAGAACTATCAACCCCCGCGCCTTCGCCGGAAATTGATTTTATGTGTTCAACATTAAGATTATTAAATCCAACCAGCGCAGGAAGCTCTCCGCTTGCACTGACAAAAACCGAATACGGAACCCAGAGATTCATCAAACTATTGACAATCTCAACGTAAGCTGATTCCGCAGCATTTGTTCCTAGCAATTCAAAAGAATTTTTCTTGCTGGCAACAGCTGCCTTCATCGTGTTAAAATTCAAAGCAGTTTCAACACTCGGCCTCGCCCATTCTGGCAGGGAGTTTATTCCAGACTGAATGTTCAAAATTCTCGACTTGTAATCTGTAAGTGTTAAATTTGCCGAAGTTTTCGCGTCGCCAACAATGACTCTAAACCTTCGCGTAGAAGTCGCGCCAGAAGATTTTTTTAAAGTAGTTTTGATAACATAACTCCCTGCTTCAGAATAAAGATGCTGCGCGCTATTGCTGTTAGAATAAACAACAGAACTTCCGTCTCCGAAATCCCAGGTCGAACCATTCACACCGGTTGAGCCAGAGGCAATAAACGAAGTGCTTCTCCCAATAAACGCAAACCGCGGCGCAACATTGAAAACAAATCCAATATCAACATCCACTTCTTCTTCAATCACATTTCTCCCGTCAAGTTTTAACTTAAAGTTGTATCCTCCATCTGAATCAGGAACTCTGAATTCCATTTTTTCAACGTCCAAAAGAAGATAATCAGAACTAACTTTTGGAAGGCGTTTACTAAGCTCAAACAACTGGTAAATTGTTGGACTGCCAGCACTCTTCTTTTTATATTTCAGCGTTGGGGAATGCAAAATCGGAGAGGTTGTAGAATTCCTCACCAAAATGCTGAAAGGGATAATGCATCCGTCATCTCCAGAACAATCATTGTCATATTTTGTTTCAAGATAATCTTCTAAATCATCTATAAGTTTTCTTTTAGTTAGCTTCGCATAAGAATCTGCATTAAATTCAAATTCTTTAAGCCAACCATAAGGGCGCGGCAAAGCAAAAATTTCATAATCCACTTCAAACTCAGTGTCAGATGTTCCTTCCCCAACATTCACCCCGCACATTTCATCGCTATCCTCATTGATTCTGATTGAATATTTCCCTTCACTTCCCGAAGGAGCATCAACACAGACAAACACTTCAGTATCTTCTGTAAAAGAATAATCAACATCAACCCACGGCTCAACCCACGGCGCCGCCAAAGGATTTGTCGCAGTTCCATAAACCAAAGCACTGTCCCAATCAGTTGAATAAATTGAAAATCTTAACTGCCCGCTGCTACTGCCGCTTATCACTGCTCCGATTCTGTAACCAGGTGCAGGACGCAGTTTAATCTTTTCACAATAAGGTTCACCTTCAATTGAAACAGTTCCAGTTACTTCATCTTCGTCAAAACAGCCAAAATCTTTTTCTTCATAGATGCACGCCCCGCCGCTGACAGATTGAGTATTGTAAAAGTCAAGCGTCCCATCATCAAACAAATCAACAAACACTTGGTTATCCCCGCAAATTGGAGGAGATGTAACATTAACATTAAACTTTAGCCCGTTATTTACAATTCCAGTAATTTCTCCTCCCTTTATTTGAAAACCATAAACTTTCTTGACTCCTATATTTAAACCATGAATTTCAGAACCTGTGCCAGAATTAACATAATAATCACTTTCGCAATTCACAGGATCACAAATAAAATCTCTGCTTGAATTATAACTCATTCCTCTAAGAAGTTCGACTATATCAATTCCTCCCTTAAAGTTGCTTGTAAAATCCTCATTATCTTGTTCAGAAAAACTCATATTCAAAACACCTCTGACAAAATCCCCTTCGTAATAATTCTTTTCAATCACAGAAGAACTATCATCAACGTCAAAACTCGCGCTTGCTAAGCCAATCATCAAAACAAGCCCCACAATTAACATCCTCTTTTTTATCATCTTTTTCTTGCAAAATTAAACATATAAATAATTCCAATTAAGAAAATTCCAGAAACAAAAGCCACCCAACCAAAGAAAGGGAGACGTATAACTGTTGGACAATAGATTTGCGAAGTGCAAGTATCTTCACCACAGCCAGCATCACAAGTCCAAGTTCCTCCGCCGACAGCGCTCGCGTTAATTGTCACTTCTCTAAATGAATCATCTGGCTCGCAGTCTGCTTCAGAAACAAAATCTGTCCTACATCTATCTCCTTCGTTTCTTTCAAAATAAAAGTAACACTGCCCGCCATCTGTTCCGTCAGAATCCCAAGCACATCCAGAGCTAAAAAGATTTGTCCCAGCATAGCCATTGTTCACAGGAACAGAAGCGCCAGCGACACAGTCGCCAAGACAAAGTTCTTCCCTTTCTTCTGCTTTACTAGAACCAGGATAAACAAGATTGTATTCAACGCACCTCATCGGAGAAAAATAATTTCCACTTTCGTCTGGATGTTCGTAAGTAAATGGTTCATGTTTTTCACAAAAAGTTAATTTTCCAACGCATTGGCTTGTGTCCCACTTGCACGTATCTTCGTCACAAGTTACTTCTAGGCCGCTTTCAAAATCATGCTCTTCGCAACTTTCTTCATCGTCAATTTCGCATTCTTCTGGGGGAGAAGTGAAAATTGTATCTCCGCAAAACAAACCTGTATCACAAACCCAATTGCAAGTTACATTACTACATTGCCGCGTTCCAGGATAACCTTCAGCATCATTACAATCCGCTCCATCAGGATCAAGAGAAGGTTCACATGTTTCCCCAGGACTAAGAATTCCATCATCACATTCTACCTCACACGAACTTACATCATAACTCATGCATCCTTCAGCACAATAAAGTGGTCCACTGCTGTAATCGAGATCAGTACAATCAAACCCTGGAATTGTGAATACATCATCACTTGGATCTTCGGGGTCGTCTCCAATATCGCAAACTTCTCCCGCGTCAATCTGTCCGTTCCCGCAAACACAATCGTCAGGACAATTTTGCGCTGTTTCCCCGCGAGATAAATAATCACAAACACCGTCATAATTACAAATCGGAGAATGCGGACCCTTACAACAAATTCTGTAAGGATAAACATAAGCAAGTGAAACATGGCTGTTTTCTTCATCAGCCAACGAAACAATCACACTGTAATCTGTTCCAACTCCTAAGTCAGTATCATTGCATTGTCCTTGAACTGCTTTACAAGTCAAGTCCCCATAACAAACAGATTCATAATTACTTTGGGTAGGAATTTCAACATGAGCATTTGTATCTCCAGAAATTCCCAAGATTTTATTTCCTCCAGCGCAGCCCCTCACGCCACTCCCATATCCTTGGAAATAATCCTCGTAACAAATCTCTTCACCATAATTAGTTTGAACCCATTTTTCCGCATGAGCATTTGTAACACTGCTTATTCTAAACATTCTGTCTTCTCCATTAACGCAAGTTATTACAGCAGAAACAATTCCCAACGTAAGAATGCAAAACAAAACACTTACAAGTAAAATACAACTCAATATCCTCTTCATGATTTTTCTAAAGAACGCAACTTTATAAAGATTGTCAAAATCAATCTCGTTGTAGGTTACAACCATTAACTCGTTTGTTACAGCACAAGATAGCACGATTCATTTCCCCAACCCGCGCCACCAAATTTCTTCAAATAATATTACAAAACAATTCAATGACACGCAGAGAGATATCTACTGGGTTGTTTATTGCTGGCAATATTTCAATAGCGCATGCTATCAAATCAATTCTGCCATAAGAATATTTTTATTTTCTTCGGAGAGAAATCCAAGTTCTTTATACTCGCACTTACAACTCTCTCTGCCGCATAAATGTCTTCTTCAACATCAGCAGGATACGGCTCAAGATAACAAATTTCATCCAGCTCACAAATCTCAACAGAATAACTTAAAGAAGGATTTTTAATCCTCTGCCCAAGCAAAGTTTCTATCTCTCCCTCAAGAAAACCATCTTCTTTAGCTCCAGAGATTAGCTCTTCGCGCAATGTCAGATTTTGCGCCAACTCGTCCAAAAGTCCTGGTAAAATCTCACTAAAATCTTTCTCTTCACTACTTGTTTTTTTTGGAACAATCACTAACAAAACTCCGAAGATAATCAAAATAGCAATTGTCGCTTCAACCACGCGCATAAAACCTTTTTTGTTCATCATTTCATTACCACAGTTTAACCATCAAATCAGCAAACACAATCTCTCCTCCATCTCTAAGAACCTCAACTCTTTCTGTGTCTGAAAAAACTTCAAGACTTGCCGGAATTTCTCTTTCTGCCTCGATAGAACCATCATCAAAAACCAGAGAAAAACCAAAATTCACCCTGTCAGGAAGATTGAAATTATCCTCCCCTCGCAAGGAATAATAATCTGCATCATAAGCATCCTTGAGATTTAAAATCCTTTTTTCAGAAATCACTTCTTTTAAATTTGAAGAACCAATTTCATAATAAGTCGCATTCTCAGTTCCAGACAAACCAGCAGTTTCAACAAATTCTTCACCAAACTTTACAAAAAGAAAATCTATCCCGTTCCAATTATCAGTGTTAACATTAACAATGTCCGCTACATGTGAAGAGTTCAAAACCTCTCCGTCATAAGTTTCAACTCTTGTTTTTCCTTCAACACCTGGGAAATTCATCGCAATCGTATCACTTCCCCCAGTAACAACCGCAACATCGTCAATCACAACTGAAAATGTCTCAACGCCCACACTTGCGTTCTGTTTTATTTCACGAAACGCATAAGTCAAAGAAGTTCCCACCAACCTATCACTATCTCCAGGATTAAAAAAATACAGCGCAAATCCCACAGCAGCGATAAAAATCACAAATGCCAGAATAATTTCAACATGGCTTACGCCTTTTTTTCCAAACAATCCGCAGCTTCTCATAACAATCAATGCCGCCTACATTTATATACATTTTCCCACACCAAATAAAATGAAAAATGAACTAATCAAAACAATAAAACAAAAAAAAGAACTGTCCGGCTTGGTCGATTCAGTTGTGAAAACCGCTCTAAATAATTATCTTAACAAATACAGAATAGAATTAGCCAACCTTTCACAAAAACAAAAAAAAATAATCGTCAAAGATTTAAGAGCTGAATTGAGAATCCTCACCGGAAGATTTCAAAAAAGTTTGAAAAACAGAGAAAAACTTTTCAAAGAAGGGGATTTCCAAAAGATTCTCAAGACACATTCTTCAACAGCAGAAAGATTAGAGTTTTATCCTGAACTTAAAAAAATCGTAGCCTCTCTCAAACCCGCTTCAATCTTAGACCTGGGCTGCGGATTAAACCCCCTTGCCTTAGCAAATCCAAAAATAAAATATCACGCCTCAGACATAAAGCAAGACGAACTCTCCCTTGTTAAAAAATTCTTCAAAAAAAACAAAATAAAAGGGGAAACTTTCATTTGCGATTTAAGGAATCTTAAAAAAAATCTTCCCCGTGCAGACCTGTGCCTTCTTTTCAAAGTTCTCGACGTAATAGAAAAAAAACACGCCAGAAAAATTCTCACAACAGTTCCCTGCACCAGATTGATAGTCAGCTTTTCAACAAGAAAGTTATCCGGCAAGCCGATGAATTTTCCGAAGAGGATTTGGTTTGAAGTTCTTTTGAAAAAATTAAACTTCCCTTTCAAAACATTCAAAAGCGAAAACGAGGTTTTTTATTTTGTGGAGAAGGGAAGCTAAACAGAATGATTAATGGTAAAACTCAACCAAACCAAGAAGAAATCTCTTCCCAAAGATTACTAAAGAAACCTTTTTCAGATTCTTCGTCAGCTCTTCCACCTAAGTAAATAATATCTCCGCTTTGTCCGTTGTCATCCACTGCAACAATTGGCGTAACACCGCAAGCAGTTATGCTTAATTCTATTAATTCTTCATCAGAAGATTCACTGTAAGCGTTACGCTTAAAATCATAATCTGTAGATAAACGTAACTGATAAATTTTATTCTTAGCAACATTAGGAATCACAAAATCAAAACTAACACTTTCCTCATCTCCGACATCAAAATCACCCATTATCTCCACAAACTCGTCAAGCCCCAATTCATTGTTAACCAAATTAACTCTAACTCTATCCTGGTCATCTTCACCAATGTTGTAAATATCTGCTGTCAATGTCACGCTGTCTCCGCATGAAGTTTCAGATGGTTCAATCACAACATTATCAAAAATAATAAATCTGCTTTCATCGTCTTCTCGTTCAATTTCGATTTCTTGGAAAAAGTCAGTATCTAAATCTCTTGCGCTATCAACACATTCGTTCTCTTCCCCTAACTCATCACTATATGCCTTAACAGTCAATTTATAGTCTCCGTCCTCAAAATCAGCAGGAACTTTAAACTTAAAACTGGCGGTCTCTCTTTCTCCATCATTCAAACTACCAATCTCAACCTCTTCATCTCCACCGAAGAATTCTAAGTCATCTGCAACATTCCGGCCAGAAGAATCAAATAAGCCAAGCTCAACAATAACATCCTTTATTTTTTCATCTCCCTCGTTTTTTATTTCAATGTCAATCTCAACATAATCCCAAAGAATCCATTTGTCGTCTTCTCCGTCTGCATTTTCTATGCTGACGTCATTTATTCTAAGAGCTCCTATTTCGCCATTTTTGCAGAATGTTTCTTTTAGTGTGAATGTTGTTATGTCTTGTGCTCCTTCATCTGATTGGGCAGTAATTGTTACTATGTTTTGACCAAATTCTAAATCATCTAAATTAATTAATGAAACTTGTGTTAGTGCTATGGCTCCTGGCTGTACAGGTAAATTGAAGTTGTTATGGGAAAAATCAATTTCAAAATCTCCTATTGCGGAAAGAGTTACATTGGTTAGGAGCATATCTCCAGTATTGATGATTGATAATATTCCATTTTGTGTTAAGGTTAATTCTTGAGTTTTTGTTATTGAAAGTGATGGTTCTTTGGGGGCTATAGAAGTTAAAGGCAAATAATCTATATTACTCTCTTCTAAAACATAAGGCTCATCACATATTCCATCTTCATCAGAATCCCCACAGGTTTCTGAGAAACCTGTTCCAAATGGATTTGCCCAGTAGTTTCCGCCTAAAAAATTTCCACCAACAATATTTAATCCATTCTGTAAATCAGTATTCCAAGCATTAATTATCTCTTCCTCATCATCATCTATAACATCAATCTCAACATTAAGCTGATTACTAATAAAATTATTAAAAAATAGATTGTTACTATCCCCTACATCGATTCCAACCTCCTCGTTGTTTTTAATGAAGTTACCTCTAATGATATTATTCAATGCTCCTCCAGAAATATCCACCCCAGCTCTGCCGTTGTTTTCTAAATAATTATTTTCTACGATGCTATTGATTGCATTATCTAATGTGAGACCGTCGTTGGAATTATCGCTAATATGATTATCACTTATGGAATTTCCATCCCCCCGATAAATCTCAAGCCCTTGCCGATTATGAGTTAATTCAGAATTGATTATGGTATTATAATTCCCGTCTTCCATGTAAATCCCTTCCCTTGAGTTGTTTACTAACATGTGAGATAATATTGTATTATCTGTCCATAACAAGAGCAGACCATTATTTTGCTGATTTTCATTGTTTAGAGTCACACCACTTATTACAGAATTATCTGCGTTACATAATATCATTTCGCTTACATCCAGGTCACTTATTTCTACAGAATCTTTGAAGAACAAAATTGGCTTATTTCCTGTCCCAATAACATTTGTAAACTGATGATTACATTGTGTTACTGAATTAGTCGCGATAAAGAAATCATGGCGCACACTATTTTGGATAATCGTATCAGTTATCTCGTTATTTGTGCTACCATAATTAAAACGAATTCCTTGATACCCGCTATTAAAGATTTGGCTATCTCTGATAATATTATTTGAACCACCTTCAATAAAGATGCCAAATTCATTCGAGTTCAGGATATTATCACTCATTAAATTGTTATTAGAATTTCTTAAGAAAATACCTCCATCATCGCTGAAGTCAAAGTTATTGTTGATTATTTGATTATTTGAACCATCTCTGATATAAATCCCTTTATTGAAGTTTGTTATCCTTCCGTTTTTGAGAACCATAGAGTTATATCCATTATTATCGACTCCAACATTAGTGTTTGCTCCAGTTACAGTGTATCCCCTTAAATCAAGAGTTACAAAGTCTGCTCCAATAATAAAACAAGTTTCTGAAGTTACAATATCCTTCTGCAACACATAAACAGCATTCCCCATATCCAAGACTTGACATGTAGAGACAGGAATCTCATTTGCTTCCGCACTTGCTAAATTAAGTAAAACTAATGATGCCAAAAGGGCACAGATGAGTACTTTTCCTTTCATTTTCTCTATAAAAGTTCCAGTATCTTGCTTTATAAACTTTTCTTTTTGTTATCACTTTCAAGTTATAGTAGTCATAATGTTTTTCCATTCTAATCGGACTAAAGAAATGCCTCCCTTCATCAACTAACTCTTTTCAGATTTTTCAATTCACCCACCACTCAAAAACAGCCGCGCCCCAGTTGAAATAAGAAAAGCAGTTATCATCAAGATAAAAGAATGTTTCAGCCCTTTCTTTATCGAACCTTCTGTCAGCTTCCCGATTACAAGCCCGACAAACAATCCCTGCGCCAGCAAAAGATACAAAAAAGGTTTAGTAAACTGTTCAGGAGATATCTCTCCCACTCCAGCTGCTCCAGAGCCCAAATCTCCTGCCCCGCCCAAACCTCCGAAGGTGCTGACTCCAGCAGTAAGCGGAATGATTTTGAATTCCATGATAAGTATTATCCCGATAAAAATAAAAAAGATAACATAACCTTGAACAACCAGCCCATAAATCACAGCCCTTCTTTCTTTCTTCAGCTTTTCAACTTCACAAATTGACTTTGCTGTTGAATCCAAAATATAGTCAATATCTCCCCCAGCTTTTTCAGCTTCGCGTATCAGGGCAATCGCCCGCTTAACAACAGTGCTGTCCAGCTCTTTCGCAAAAGTTTGCAGCGCCTCGTCAACAGGAATTCCAAGCTCTATCTGGTTTGCAAGTTTATTGACATGAGGATTCAAAACCCCATAATTCTTTTTTCTCATGTTGATTACTCCTTTGCTTATCGGAGTTCCAGTTGCCACGCTTTCTGCAAGATTCCTCGTGAATTCTAAAAACATATCATCAACTTTGTGTTCTTTCTTGTTCTCAAGGCTAAGTCCGATAATAAACGGCAAAGCTATAATTCCAATGCCGATTCCCAAAAGGAAAAACAACATCTTTTCATTTTTGTAGAAGAATACAAAATCAAAAAGCGCGATAACTACGCCTGCAATTATCCCAAACCAGTGCATTTTTTTCAGCGCCATTTTATTTTTTGACTCCCAATCTTTTAAATTCTAAAGCAGTTTGATAAATAAAAGCCCCAGCGTTCCCCCAAACTAAAAATAGCCATAATGGGATATTAACAAAATTAGCAAACGAATATTCCCAAACACCATAATTTGTAGCAATCATCTCGCCGATTGTCCCTAACAACGCTGAAAAAATAAAAATAACCAAAGTCAATTTAGATTTCCATTTAATTAAACCAACAAGACTAACAACCCCAATCACCGCCGTTGTTAAAAATATATTTTCGTAAAATAGCACAGCGAACAGCATTGTTAAAACTGCAAATAGGGCATTAAAAATAATATTTTTCCATTCCTGACAAATTTTCTTTTGTAATTTATTTTTCATTTTAGTAACTCGGTTGTTTCATTTGTAAAAACAACAGGAAAACAATGTTTAAGACAGCTATGATGAGGACAGCTAAGACGCTTATCTGAAACGAGCTCAAGGCAACGCCCATCCCAGAAACAGCCATCATCACAAGCAGCAGCAAAAATATCATTGGGGCTGCGATGACAACGCTAATATAAATATCAAGAAAAGTTTCAACAAGCTGAGTATATTTCTCCCGTTCTATCCTATAACCCAGAAGCAATGTTTCCGCCCTTTTTTCGAAAAACTCGGAAAGGTCAGCGCCAGAAGTTATCGTAGTCGACAAACCAGAAAACAACTCTGACAATTTTTCGCTCGGAGAACTTTTAGCCGCATTGCTAAGCGCAGTAGTCAAATCATAACCATAAAGATTAATCTGGTTCAGAACTTTCCTAATCTCTCTTCTCAGATAAGGGTATTCTTTATTCAGTCCAATTATCCTGAATATTTCCGAAGGTTCAATTCCAGAGCCAGATATCGCGCTCATATGAATCACTGCAAAAGGCAGTTCTTGATTTATTTTGTTTCCAATAGACTTTTTTTCAGTCAGCGGGTAAATGTAAAGCCCTAAAAAAGTTAGCAGCGGAACAGCGACTGGTATCCAAAAGATTTTCCCAATTCTTAAAAGATAACCGCCATCATTAACTTCAAAAAAAGGCCAGATGGGCATAGTGCTGAAAAATAATAAAACAACTGTGATGAAAATTGACGCAATAAAAGACAACAAAACAGAAAGATAGATTAGTGCAACATAGGATTCAAACAAAATATCAATGTTTGCCTTCCTCAAACTCCCTGAAAGACTTTTGAAATAACCCTTTCTTATTGACTTCCCAGCACTTTTTAGAAAAAAACTGTTCGCAAGTTTCAGGTATCCACGCGACGCTTTAAACTCTCCATATGTCTCCTGTTTTTCAAATTGTTTTTTCCGAAGTTTCTTCACAAACTGCTCGCTTATGTCAAGTTCCTTCAAAAACCTTTCTTTGTCCCCCGACTTAAGAACAACCTCAACATCTGACCCCGCCCGCTTAAAATTAATTTTTTCAAATCTCTGTTTTTCTTTTTTCCCCCGACCAAGAGAAGGCAATTTTTTTGAGATAGAAACATCCTGCAGCATTTTCGGAACTGAATCATTAATTATTTTCATTCCAGCCACCAGCGACTTAACCGTCCCTTCCAAAAGAACTTTCTCTTCTTCTGTCGCAGATTCCAGTTTGCGCTGATAATTAGAAATCTCCCGAAGCATTCCGATTTCTGTTTCAATGTTTTTTTTCAGTTCGCCAATCATTTCAAAAGCTCCCCGATTTTCTTTTGAAAACTCAAAATCTCCTGCCTTCCAGAAGAAAGTTTCTCAGCATCTTTTTCCCGTTCAGCTTCTTCTATTTTTTCAATGTTGTCCTTAATAGCTGTCAAAAGCTGAGCTACAACTACGATGTTCTCTTTTTTCATCAACATAAAAGAAGTAGAAGATTTAAATAGTTTTCAATCACTCCGCAATATTAAATTTATTCAAAACGCCAACCGGGTTTTTGTGGAATTCATTAATAATCCAACCAACCTCATCAAATCCAAATATCTTTCGTTTGTATAACTCGTAAAGCAATTTCGCCCTCGTAGCTAAATCTTTATACAATTTTTCAATAGGAGTGCCAGTTCGCGTAGATATTTTTTCAAAAACCTTGCTCTGTTTTTTTGAGTAAAAAACATCTTTCGCAGGATCCCACTTAAACGGCGTATTCACCAAAGCTGTTCCGTCTTTGTTAACATTAACAATCTCAACGATTTCTCTAACTTTTCTGGTTTCTTGTTTTTTAGCTACCGCGTGCGTTGTAACAACAACACAATCTAAAGAATTTACCAAGGTTGGAGATAAATCTATTGGAGGAGTCTGCAATCGCCTTATTAAAGTGTCCACAGAGTCAGAATGCATTGTGCTGATGGACGTGTGGCCGCTCGCCATTCCCTGAAACAAAACAAACGCTTCTTTTCCTCTGACTTCCCCCACAATCAAATAATCTGGATTTTGTCTGAACGAGCTTTTCAAAATTTCAAACAAATCAACCTCGCCAATTTTTCCAACGCCGACAGAAGTTCTTGCAACCGAAGGCAGCCAGTTTTCCCTCGGTAAATTTATTTCTCGAGTGTCTTCAATACTGACAACTCTCGCCTCAGGCGGGATAAAAAAAGCCAGCGCATTCAACAAAGTTGTTTTTCCAGAAGAAGTGCTTCCTGTAACCAAGATGTTTGCTTTGTTGTCAAGCAAAATCCAGAAATAAGCCAGCATTTCAGGGGAAAGCGTGTTCATCGAAATCAATTGTGTCGGAGTCCATGGAACTTTAGTGAATTTTCTAATTGTGAAAGTAGGTCCCCGTGAAGAAACATCTTTTGTGTATGTAGCATTAACTCTCGAACCATCTGGCAGTGTTCCATCAAGCAGCGGCTGCGCGTAAGAAACATACCTGCCTGTGCGCTGCGCAAGTTTTTCTATAAAACTCGCAAGCTTGTCAAAGTCATTGAAAATAAGGTTAGTCCTAAGATTCCGATACATCCTATGAACGATAAATAACGGCGTATCAATTCCATTGCACTCTATATCTTCAATAAAATAATCCCTTAACAATGGATCAATCTCATTCAGTCCGATAAAATCCCTAAACAGATAATAAAATATTTTATCATAACTCTCAGAAGATACCCCAATATTCAATTCATCAATCAGTAACCTCGCCGTTTTATCTATATAATTCGTTGTTGCCTCAAGGGTTTTTTCAATAGCAACGTTAACATTAATCAACTCAAGCATTGCGCTTTCAACTCTTTCAAGCACTTCCTCTTCTTCTTTTGTCAGAATCGGCTCTTCAAGTTCGTAAACCAACTCATTTACTTTCTTGTTCCAGTAAATGTGCGCAGAAGCATAAGGTGAAATCAGCATATACCTCACATCTACCTTTTTTTTATCTTCATTCCGCGGAAGCGGCGGCACTACTGGATTTAGATTTATCTTGCCAGCCATATCGATTTTAAAGAAAACATTTATTTAAAACTATCTGGAGCTCTCTTCGATATCAACATTGCTGATGTTAACTCCGCCAAGATTTTTTATAGAAAACGCATAAGGTGTTGCAGCAGCAGTGAACTTTTTAACATTGTCTTCCCCGTCATAAGTTAAGTTTGTAACGTTAAGATAATTCAAAGTCATTTCAACAGAATTTGATTTTCCCTCTTGTCTGGAAACAAGAACAACTTCTCCGAACTCTATTTCAATATCTGGTTCTGAATATGGCTTTCCAAGTTCGTCTAAAATAAAAACAATTGTGTCTGTATCGCCGTTGATAAAAAGCTCACCCCGTTTCATAACAAAAGAAGGAATGTTTCTGTTGTTTCCAGGACCTCTGTCCAAAACCTCGCTGATTTTTTCATCCCAAACATTTAACGATTCAATTGTCTGCTCAACTGCAATCCTGTCCTTTGCTTCGTTTATTCTCGGAGTTGCAATTGCCAGGACAATGCCTATCAAAGCAAGTCCAATCAAAGTGTACATCACAGTCTCTATCCAAACTTGGGCATTTTTTTTATCCATCGCATCAACACCAATGATACTCGGTTTTGAAACCGAAAGAGGAATTGTCGCCCCCTAAATTTAATTGAAAAGAGATTCCTTCCGCTTGTTGCAGTTGGGCAAATGCTACTGCCCCACCAAAGATTATCATATCCAATAATGTGCGTTGTTGATAACGATTGTTTTTTGATTTTACGGTTGGGAGCTTCACTTTGTGATTGATAAATCTAAGATTAAATATTAAATCTCTTTTTTGCTTGTTTGTTTTTGGTGGCATTTTATTTTTTGGTGCATCCCCTTTAGTAGCTCATTTTAAGTGAGCGCCAAATCTACTCCTGGAGCGCATTCTATTCCTCCAATATCTATTGAATCAGTTATTTCACAAGTTCTTCCTGACTTTAACACGGGAGCTATTTTAACTGTTCCGAAAAGTCCATTCCCGGTATAAACATAGGTTCTTACTTCCCCACTCTTAGGAATTTCTAACTTCGCCACAGAAGAATTTAACATTCTGATTTCATCTGTCTTCGGCATTTCATCTTCAACCTCAACACTTTTTGATTCTCCTGTTTTCAAAAACTGAAGTTTAAATCCTGCTACTTCATCTGCAGTTTCTTCTCTCACCGAATCTGCTTGAACAGAAATCCCGTAAAGCCAGGTCGATCCACCCTGTCTGTAACAATTATACTCAAACTCTTCATAAAACGTAAAATAATCTTCATAGCCAAGACATTCTGTTCCTTCATTCAGCTGGTTTCTCACAAGCGGAACAATAAATCCAGCGATAAACGCCGCAGCAGCCAAAGTCAGCAAAACAACTGCAATCGTAGCAACAATAGTTGACAGACCTTTTTTTTTCATTTCATCATCCCACTACAGCTTCCACGCCATAATCAATGTCGCAAATATATGGGACCTGTTCTTCATCTGTTTCGCCGAGCAGAATCGGAACAGCAATAATTGTTTCTCCAGAAGAAATACCAACCGGAAGATCAAAGCTCATTGTTTGCCCTGCCTCGATTGTCCCGCCCGTTGTCGGTGCAACTTCTCTTATTTCGCCGCTTCCAAGAACCCTGATTTCAACACCATAAATCGGAACAGTCGCAATATTTTCTATGAGCAACTGCTCACCGTATGCTTCCGCCAAAAACCCAACATCTTCGCACATCAATTCAACTCGCTCTCCACCCTTCAAAACAGTTTCAGCAATAAAACTTCTCGCCCATAAAAAAATGATAACTGCCAAAACTAAAGCAATCGAAACAAGTAAAACAGTTGCTATAACTGGAGACAGCCCTCTTTTTTTCTCAACAATCATCAAATTAAATAATCTTTCTTCTTTAAAAATTTATTCAATTGTCTTCAAATACTCGTAAGCAGAATACGCAGCAGTGCAGCCTTCTGCAACTCCTGTGATTGCCTGTTTGAACGGTTTGTCTGCAACATCACCTGCCGCAAAAACTCCAGCAAGGTTTGTTTCACAAGTTTTATGGTCAATCACAATCTCTCTCTTTTTGTTCAATTTCACTCCAAGCTCATTGGCCAAATCAGATAAAATCCGGTGTCCAATTGCGACAAAAACTCCGTCAACCAAAAGCCCTTTTCCACCACTATAATTCTTGTCTAAAACAACTGACTTGACAACGTTCTCCCCTTTGACTTCCAAGACATTTGTGTTGTTTATCACTTCGATTTTTTTATTCTTTTCAATTCTTTCCAAATTAATCGGCTCAGCCCGGATTTTTTCTCTTCGGTAAATGATGTAAACTTTTTTCGCATGTTCTGCTAAAACCAATGCGTCTTTTGCAGCCACATCGCTTCCTCCGACAACTGCGACAGTTTTGTTTTTGTAAAGCGGCGCATCGCACAAAGTGCAGTAAGCCACGCCCCGGTTTTCAAATTCCCTGCCGCCGGGAACTTCAAGCCTTTTCCATTCTGTTCCTGTTGCAAACAAAATTGCCTTTGCCAAATAATTTCCCCCGCCGGTTTTAACTTCGAAATTCTTCCCAGTTTTTTTCACACCTTCAACTTTTTCTTCTTTAATTTCAACCAGTTTGTAACTCTCTGTATGTTTTCTGATTTTTTCAGCTAATTCAGTTCCAGTTAATTTTACAAATCCAGGATAATTTTCAACAAGATTTGTAGTTGTGATAACTCCGCCGACAGGCATCTCGCTTCCGTGCGATGTTCCAAGAACAAGCGTCTTCATCCCAAGCCGCGCCGCATACATTGCTCCAGCCAAGCCAGCAACTCCTGCTCCAACGATGATAAAATCATAAGTCATACATTCTTAAAAAACACAGATTATATAAAATATTCGTCATCAATACATGGGTGGAACAAACGCTAAAAACATATTTAGAAAAGTGCAGCATCGCTTACACCGAACACAAACATCCAGCGGTTTTCACAGTTGAAGAATCAATGAAACTAAAGGAGCAACTTCCGAACATTCTCCACACAAAAAACCTTTTCCTTAAGGATGAAAATAAAAAATTCTTTCTTGTTTCAATGTTTGCGCACAAACGCCTTGACTTGAAATCGCTTGCGAAAAAACTCCACGCTAAAAAGAAATTGTCATTTGCTTCGGCAGAACAGCTAAAGGAAAAACTAAATCTAACTCCTGGCTCTGTTTCAATCTTTGGAATGATTCACGCAACAGAGGTTTATTTAGTTCTTGACAAACAAGTTTGGGAAGCTCCGGTTGTTGGTTTCCATCCAAACATTAATACTGCGACTTTGGAAATCACGCACGAAGATTTAGAAAGATTTTACAACTCTCTTAAAACAAAAAAACAGATTATGGAATTATGAAATCAAAACAAGCTTTCACAATAGCACTTGTCTTGACACTTTTGCTTGCAGCTAACTTTTTTCTCTTTTCTTTTTTAGAAAGCTCGGCCTATAGAACAATTACAATATCCAGAGTTATAGACGGCGACACTTTCAAAGACAGCACAGGAACAAGCTTTCGTTTGCTCAACATAAATGCCCCTGAAAAGTCAGAACCTGGTTACGAAGAAGCGAAAAAATTCCTCGCGCTTTTTGAAAATAAAACAGTAGAAATACAAGAACTCGCCCCAGACAAATACGGGAGAACACTTGCCAGAGTTTTTGCTCCAGAATATCTAAACCTAAAACTCGTGGAGCAGGGACTTGCAAAAAAATTTCTTGTAGAAGACGACGAGTTAAAACTTTTTTCACAAACAGAAGCCAACGCTATCGAAAACCAAAAAGGAATTTGGAAAAAGTCCCAACACTTTAATTGTCTTCAAACAAAAATCCAAGCAGAAAAAGAAACAGTAGAGATAAAAAGTCTCTGCGGTGAAGTAAATATCAAGGATTGGACCATAACAGACGAGAGCAGAAAAAAATATAAGTTTCCAGATATTGATTTAAGTGAGGTAATCCTCCACACAGGAGAAGGAAAAGACAATGAAACAGATTTATTTTGGCAAAGCAAGCAAAACATTTGGAACAACGACCGCGACACAGCATACATTTTCGACAAGGAGCAAGCTCTTGTTCATTATGATTGCTATGGTTATTAGTTTTTTCCTGAGTCACAATGCTTCAGCCCTCGAACTGTCGTTAAATTCCCCAGGTCAAGTAGAAATCAATGAAGAGTTTTCTGTCTTGATTTCTGCAGATTCAGATGAAAACTTCGATGTAAAGATTTTTGTCCACAAATCAGAAAGCGATAAAATCCCTTCATCAGATTACATCTCTGAGATTTACAGCGAAGACAAGGAGTCTTGGAGCAATCCATGGTATTATTTGCAAGAAGTTTTTCCTGAGAAAACAGAATATAAAATAAAAGTTACAGAATCCCCTGGAAATCAGCAGATTTGTCTGAGGTTGAGAAAATCTTCAGTACGCGATTCAGGATTTGAACAAATCTGTCAGGAAATTAAAATCACCGGCGAAGAACAAACTCAAGAAGAACAAACTCCAGTTGAAGAAGAAATACAGGAAGAAAAAGAAACTGTCCACGAAGAAGAAATTGAAATCGACCTTTCTGATGCGAGCGAAGAAATTAAACCTTTGTCAACCAATTCAAATGAAAATGAAAAAATCCTCCTCAACTCAAAGCAGTCCCAAGATCAAGATGAACCCCAAGTTCTAAAAACAAAACAAGGAAAAAACCGCACCTGGATCATCTACGCCTTCACCTCCTTCTGCGTAGTTTTGATAATTCTTTTGGCTTTGAGGAAGTTATGAAACAATACATTTTTATCTTGACAATCTTTGTTTTTATGATGAACCTTGCCATAGCTCAAGAAATGGAAAGCATAAACATTTCAGATTTAACCTTGAAAGAAAAAATCGCGCAAATGGTCATGGTTAGAGGGGCAAAATACGATGCTCGTTTTTTGGACTTGGGAATTGGAGGGATTTTTCTCGACAAACAAAGCTCAGAGCAAACTTACAAAAACCTCGTCAATTCCTATCAAAAAAATTCAAAAATAAAACTGCTCGTTGCGACAGACATGGAAGGATATTGGAATCCTTTTCCATTTTATCAAAGCAAAAATTTCAAAGAAATAAAGAATAAAGAAGAAGCTTATGAATTAGGAAAAGAACACGGGAAAATTCTAAAACAAGTTGGTTTTAATTTTGACTTTTCCCCAGTTGCAGAAGAAAAAAATACTGTTTGGCCTGGAAGAAGTTTTTCAGGAACGCATGAGGAAATTAAAGAGAAAATAGCATTTTACATTAAAGGTTTGCAAGAACAGAAAATTTTAGCGACTGCAAAACACTACCCCGGAGGAAGCATGCTCAAAGACCCGCACTGGTTCAAAGTCAAGGCAGAAATCTCAAGAGAGGATTTAGAGTTATTCGATTACGCAATTAAAAATAATGTTTCATCTGTAATGGTCGGTCATGCAATTGTTTCTGGAGAACTCAACTCCAACGGAAAACAAAGCACTGTTTCTGAAGAAGTTATTTCTAATTTAAGGAAAAATTTCAACGGACTGATAATCACAGATGCAATCGGAATGTGGGGCTTAAAGTGGTCTTATTTATTCAAACCAGAAAAATTATATCCTGATTTGGTCAAAGCAGGAAATGACATAATCCTAGACACGACGTATGTTCTTTCAAACCACCAAAGAGTTAAGCAAGGAATCAATGCAATAGAAAAAGCAGTTCTCAGCGGAGAAATCCCAGAAGAAAGAATCGATGATTCTGTGACAAGGATTTTAGACACCAAGAATTCTTTACAGTAAAATTGATTTGTGAAATCATCTCTTGTAAATTCTTCCTCGCTTATCAAAAACTCTTACCAACAAGATTTTTCTGTCAAAATCAATATCTACCAAAGCTCTGTAATCTCCGATTCTAAACTTAAAACAATTTGCACCTTCGTAATGCTCTAAAAATCTAAACGGATTTTGTTGCAATAATTTAAACTTGTTTAGGATTCTTAAGGAAATATCCTTTGGTAATTTTTTTAGAAATCTTTCTGCTTTGGAACTGAATTCAATCTTCCACGTCATTTTTTATCTCGTTTTCTAAATCTTCAAGCGAGATGTATTTTTCTCCTGGTTCATTTCTTGCTTCTTCAAGTTCTTGTTCTGCCCAGTCAGTCATTTCCGTTTCCTCAACATTTTCCCTGATAACATGAACCTCTCGCTGTAAGTTTTGGATAGCCGCATAGATTTCTTCAAGAGTTATTTGTTTTTGTCCCATGTCTGATTGATTTATTCTTGGTTAATAAATTTATCGATGCGGGCAATCCAATCATTTTTCCAAACCTAACTTTTAAAAACTCCCTAAACTTTAGCCAGCAATGGACAAATTAAACGCATCATTGATTGTGGAAATCCTGGGCAGACCGCCAGATCATCTAAAAGAATCCCTAAACCTCCTCGTAGAAAAAATGGGCTCTGAAAAAGGCGTGAAAATCATAAACAAAACCTGTCATGAACCTAAAGAGGTAGAAGGTTCAAAAGATTTCTTCACAACATTTGCAGAAATCGATGTAGAGTTAGAATCTTTGTCGAATTATTTCGGGATTTTGTTGGCTTATATGCCATCCCACATAGAAATAACTTATCCAGAAAAACTAACAATTACAAACGCTGATTTGAACGAAGTTGCAAACGCCTTGACACAAAGGCTGCATAATTACGACGCAGTTGTAAAAAAAGCACTGGCAGACCGCGATGTTCTTGTAAAAAAACTACAAGAAGTTGCGCCGCACTTATTCAAGCAAAAAGACGCTACTGTCCAACAGCCAGCAGAAAAAAGCAAACCAGTTAAAAAATCTAAAAAAACAAAAAAGAAGTCAAAGTAGAAAATCTTTAAAAAAATAGTTTTAACTATAGCAGCAATCCGCCAAATTAATAACAAAACCAATCGGATGTCACATTAATTGAGTTTTGGATACTATCGAATTAGTTGGATTTGTGGTGGGTTTGGGTAACTTGAAGAAAAAATCACCCTAACCCTTCTCAATCTGGGAAACTCTCACCCCCATGGGATCTTTCGCAGGCTTTGTCTTTTTGTATTTTACATAAATAATCAGCAAAACAAGGATGACAATTCCAGCAACCAAGTAACCAATCCACGCCCTTCCGCCGCCAGAAGATTCTTCTTCACATTGTCCTGCGCAGCACATTCCGTCAAGAGCAGCAACTTCCACAACAGAACAACTCTCATCAGAACCGCAGAACTTCCCGTCAGGAATTTCAGTGCAGTAGTACGATGGAGTGCTGACAGAATTATTTTGATAATATTCTCTTCTAACTTGCGCCTCATCATCTGTCAGGTTAAACATAAACAATAAATATTCATAAACATCTCCAGAATAAGCAACAACAACTCCTTTCGCAGCACCTCTTGGCATTTGTTTAAATGTCAAATTAAAATAAGCGCTTTCATTCACACCAATAGAAAAAATCTCATCAGGTTCAACTGTAAATTTACTTCGGTCATAATCAAGGCGCAAATCCTTAATTGAATTTTCCCAAGAGTTAATAATTTTAAAAGAATAAACTGGAATTTGTCCCGAAGACAAAATTGTGTCTCTGATTACGCTTGGGTTGATTGCAAAATTCAACGGCGTTACAGTTCCAACAACACAACCCCCAAAGTCAAAACTTAAACAATCGCTTGAGCAAGATAAATTTCCTTTGGCATAACCTTTGGAAAAGCAGGTTTCTCCGCTTAAGTTGGTTCCATCGCAGACTTCCCCAGCGTCTATTTCCAAGTTTCCGCAAGAGTCTTCATTGCAGCTCTCGTTATACCAATAGCCTTCAGCTTCTGAACAAGTTTCTAAAGTTTCGCAAAGACCGACATGCTCAGAGTCGCATACAGCTCCTTGCTCGTAAACATTGCAGCTTTCATTATACCAATAACCTCCAACGCCAACACAGTCGTTTTCTGTTAAACACAAATCCAAGTTTTCTAAATCACATTCAGGTTCTGGTTCTGACAAAACACAACCACTATCATCAAAACTTAAACAATCGCTTGAACAAGCTAAATCTTCTCCTGAAAAATCTCCAACTCCCGCACAATCTTTTCCATTCAGATTCTCTCCGTCGCAAACTTCCCTTCCGTCAATCTGTCCGTCTCCGCAAATATATTCTTGCCCAACAACATATCCCGGAACAGAATATTTCCCAACGCCAATTTTAACTTCCTGAACGCCAACAATCTCTGCAATTGAAAAGTCAATGTAATTTATTCCAGGGAGCAAACTGATTTCCCGGCTTTCTGGAAAATCAACAGTTATTGACTTTCCAACTGATTCATACAAAGTAGCAACAATTTCAAAATCATCTACTGCAAGTACAAAGCCCGGCTTAATCGAATAATCAGCCAAGCCCTCAACTCGGAAATCTTTGGAGTAATCAACAACTTCTGGAACTCCATCAACAAGCGCGATAATCTCTTTTATTTTCAATGTGTAATTTCCTGGATTTTCTGGGGAAATCAGCCAGATGTAATGTTTGCTTCCTAATTTTTTAACACCATACTCAACTGCAACCTCAATGTGTTCGTCTCTAACAACTTTAACTTGCTCAGGAGAAATCGAAGCTAAAATCCCTCCAGAAATCTCGCCAATCATTGTTTCCTTAGGAAGATAAACATCCGCCAAATCAGAAGAAACCCCTGCAACAATTGGAAGCAAAATAACCAATGCAAATAAAATCACAACTTTTTTCATAATCTAATTAAATAATTCAGTTATATAAATTCTGCTGAAACCTATTCCTGTTGTTTCCATCGCCACCCACCCCAAAGATTATTATATCAACCAGAATCAGATGGGATGATGTGTGTTATTGATAATGATTTTTTTGGTTGGTGAGATCTGTTTCTCAATGACGCGCAGTTAACTATTCCCCAATCTCCTTCAATTTTTTAAAGGTCTCTTCCATTTCCTTATCTTTTTTTGACATTTGTTTTGGCGGAGCTCTCTGAGGCTCAGGCATTGTCCTCATCCCCTGAGGCATAAATCTCGGAGTTGGTCTTCTTATCAAAGAGTTCATTCCTGGCGGTCTTCCCGGAGGAACTTTAGAAGTTTTTGCTTTTCCTCTGAACTTAAACCACCAAACTCTGATTTTATCTCTGTAAATTATTCCTAAAACAACAAGCCCGATTAAAATCAAAAGAATAACAATCCAAATCCATAAACTGCTTCCACCTTCATCGTCATCTCCACCGCCCCCATTCGAACTGCTACCGGAATAAACACATGCACCACTTTGGCATGTTTCTCCAGAAAGACAATCACTATCCAAAGAGCATCCAGTTGTTCCAGTTAGTTCACAAATATCTAAACAACATGCTCCGTCAGAGGCCTGTTGCACCGCGCCGCCGCATTCTTCTTCATAAGCGCAAACACTTCCCCCTAAACTAAAACAATTCGGCAATTCAGGAGTTTCAACAGTGCAGCAAAATTCATAATGGTCAGCACAGGCGTGTGTTTCCTGAGGATAAAAACTCCCGCCATTTTCCAAACAAGAAGCTCGACTTGGCGCGCAGAAAAGATTTGCCAACTCGCAATCTGTTATCATGTTTGGGTCATAAGATTCATCATCAGTGCCGTTGCCAGTACTTCCATTTACCACTGGCGGCGGGCCTGTTCCAGTGCATTGCGTTGTATTAATCTTGCAATCCTCACAGATTAAATCACCGCCTGTGAAACCAGAATTATACTCATCACATTGACCAACGCCATCGCTGAAAGTTCCAAAGTCGTTTCCATCGCATTGTTCAGAATCATTCATCACGCCGTTATTATTGCATTCCAACACAGCTTCTGAAACACAGTTTCCATCCTCGCAAACGTAACCTTCTGAACAATCAGAATTAATATAACACTCTACTCCGCCGCCTGTTCCCCGCAACCATTGCGCAGCATAAATCAAAAACGCTGTATCTCGGATATTGTTGTTATTCCAGCAGCCGCTTGCATCTTGTTTTTTGAATAAATAACCAATCGTGTTTGCGTTTGTTATCTCCGAAGAGCCAGCGCCGCCCAAGGCAAGCATTCCAAGCGCTGTGTCGTAGTATTTGTTGTGTGGAGTGTTGGGCATTTCCCAATAAGCTCCTTCTGGTCTGGCTCGCTGGTTTTCAATTATTTTAGAATAATGATTTTCCCCACCTTCCAAAATAGCGACAAGAAAAGCGCTTGGGAAATATTTTCCATTTTCCGAGGAAAGCGCCCGCAAGTAAGGTGCAAATTCAGAAACATCTTCTCCGTTTGCGTAAAGGGCAACAGCGCCCCACAAACTTGCTTCGTAATCGCAGTCATTCCCTTCCCTGAAACATCTTGCTGTTATTGCTTCAACCGTCCAAGCGCCAGAACTTGCCCCATGCGTTTGCGAAGAAACATAAATCGTGCCGCCAGAACTTTTCTCGTACAAAAGATTTGTCTTAAATTCTTTATCACATTGAATGTTAAATTCTTTTTCTAAGCAGTTAGTTTTTATCTTCAACCAATAGTCAGAGTTTGCCAAGTTAAAACAAGAGCCAGCACTTCCGCTTAATTTCATTTCTTCGTTCACGCTTACAGAATGATCAGAACCGTCGTAATTAACAACACATGTTGCAGGCCCGTTGTCGCCTATTGAAATTTGCAGATACCAAGTGAGCTCTTTAGGCATTCCGCTTTTTGTAACCAGCCATGCTGTAATCTCCTCAACACTTTCACCCATGCTTAATTTTGCCAGGGCAGCTTGTGCGCTTTCTTTAACCCCGCATCCAGACTTTGGCCAGCAATCTGCTGAAGAACTTTTTTCCTGTTCTATCTTGTCTGCCGCCTTTGTTCCAGGAACTTTTGTCAAGGCAGCAAACACAGCCTCTTCAAGAGAGATAGAAGTCGCAGCAACTCTCTCATCCAAACAATTGAACGCAGCATTTATTTTTTCAGAGTCATCATCTTCTGGTGTGACAAGGCCGCAAAATAAGACTGCCACAAAAGCAACAACTAACAAGCCAGCCAGCACCTTTTTTCTCATCTTATTTTCAAGCAGGAGATGTTTAAAAATTTATCTTAAACAAAAATAGCTTCAATAATAGCCACAGCCTTATGATTATCTCATAAACCAGACGACCTATCATAGCTGAACGGTTTTTTATTATTGGTGTTTGCGTATTTAGTGAATCTGGTTTTACAGTTATTTCCAATTATTTTTTCAGATTATCACCACTTCGCCCCCACATCCTCCTCCGAACATCCACCAGCGGATTTTTCGTTTTCGGTTTTTTGTCTAAGATTCCAATGTCTCGATAAAACGCGTCATTGCTGTAATTTGGCGGGATGATTGTCTTTGTTTGTTTCAGATGCCATTCAATCTGACTCCTAACATAACCTTCTTTCAGCGGCGGCTCATTTTTTTCGTTCCATTCTCTGATACTTTTATTGAGTTCTTCTGGCGTCTTGCCAACTGCTTTCAAAAAAGTAATCAAAACAAACAATCCCCGCTTCCTTCCTTCCTCTAAACCTTTCAAAAGTTTTTTTATCGCAGGCGGAAACATGTCCTCGCTGATGTTTTTCATTTCAACATTTTCAAAACTCTTCCCCTTGTATCTTTTTTCTTCAATTTCTTTCTGAACAATTTCCCTTCCCCTTCCCCAATCAAGTGCTTTGCTCAATAATTTTTTCGCCTCACCTTCAACATTCTCTGGCATAAAATTCCTGACTTTAACTTTCAAAGGATCTGCATCTTTCGGAGAGAATTTTTCAATTTCATTTTTTGAAAGAACAACGCTTGCCAAGGCGGTTTTTTCATGAAGCGAGTAAGGCATTCTGAACAAATGTCTCGGAGCAACTAAAACCAAATCCAGCGAAGCCACTTTTTCAGCGCTGACTCCTTCGAACTTTTCAAAATTTTCAGGATGCTTGCTTGAATTCAACTGCAGGTTTTCGTTTTCTTGGTCTTTGCAATCCTCGCAATAATAAAATTCCTCACTATCGCCAATTTCCAAAATTCCAGCGCAGTCGTTGCTTAAACACTTCAATCTTCGTTTTGTTATTTTGATATTTTTTCTTTTAACGTTCATCCCGCACACAGGGCAGGAAAACTCTGCAATTGAACCTTTTCTCGCAACACCGCCGCACTTATTGCACCTGACTTCTTGCAATTGTTCTTTTGTTAATTTTGTCCGCCGCTTTATCGCATCAAAATCCGTAAGAATTTCGCTCGCCATAACATTATAATCTTTTCTGATGTAATCCATCAAATAAGAACAAACCACCCGCGCCCAGTCTGGAAACATTTCTTTTGTTTTTTTATCATCAAACTCTTTTGGAAATGCTTTTCCAGAAATCATTAAATGGAAACCTTTGCTTCCTGAAAATTTCACGCCATAATTCTTCACGTCATGTTGTTCTAAAGCTTCGATAAGAAGGCCTGCTGCAATCTTCGAGCAGTCAAGAAAAGGCGAGTCAATATCAATCAGCAAATCCCAGCCCTTTCGCAGCTTCGTCATTTCTTTCTGCGTTATTTCTGAATTAAGGCTCAAGGGATTTTCCCATAACTCTTCAGAAGCATGAAAAGACGTCGCACCTTTCCTAACCAAACCATCAATGTCAGATTGGTATTGAAGCATGTCAGGCCGCTTTCCAAAACCTTCAAAATACTGCGGCACAACTTCTCTATCTTTTGCAAACTCTAAAATCGCCTGCTGAACCTTCTGATTCGAGTAATAAAGACTTGTTATCGCCCGAACTCTTTTTTCTTTTGCTTCCACGCCAATGAGAATCAAGGAGGTTATTTATTGTTTGTTGTTCTCTTACTACAACAAAGCTTTTAACCTTCTTATCTTATCAAAATCCATGAAACTCACACTTCAAAACCCGAAGATTTTTTCAGACATTGTAACAATCATTTCAGAGTTAGTTACCGAAGTGAGAATTAAAATAAACAAAGAAGGAATGAGCCTTGTTGCAATCGACCCAGCAAATGTCGCAATGATTTATTTTAAAATTCCAAATACCCTCTTCTCAGACTTTGAGATAGACAAAGAAGAAGAGGAGTTAGGAGTCAATCTGAGTAATTTGAAAGCAGTTTTAAGAAGATGCAAGATTGGAGCAGCTCTTACTTTGGAAAAACAAGACAACCTGTTGAAACTTTCAATAAGAGACAGAATCAAGCGGGATTTCTCTCTCGCTTTGATTGACACAGACACAGAAGAAAAGCCATTGCCAGAATGGGAGTTCAACTCAGTTATCAAAATAAATTCAGACACCCTAACTGAAGTCATCGAAGATTGTTCAGTCGTAAGCGACGCTTGCACATTCATAGCCGAACCAGACAAGTTTGTTGTTGAAGCCCACAGCCTAAACAGCGCGAGAGCAGAATTCTCCACCGACGAAGCAGAAATCCATTCAGGAAACAGCACAGCAAGATTTTCCTTGGAATATCTAAGCAAGTTCATCAAAGGAGCAAAGATTTCAAACCAGTCGACCCTGAGTTTCTCAGACAATCATCCAATGCGGCTGGACTTCCACACCGGCGACGTCGTCCTAAGTTTCGTTCTTGCGCCGAGAGTTGAGCAGGACGATTAATTTCTACCGAGGATTTCTTCAATTTTCTTATCTCGCAAGTTTGCCCTTGCTCTTTCAGGATAGTCCTTGTGAAACATTTCTAAACAACCGCCAACATAACCATCATGGCTTATTCTAACAGCCCTAGAGAGAGTGTCTGAAAAAGGCATGTAATTAACAACAACCTCTGAACCACCACCTTGCACGTGCCTATTGAATATCACTCCGTACTCATCTATTGACAGATTTCCTAAATCAATTACGCCCCGTTCAACTAATCTATCCATTAATGCTTTTTGAGAATCGTAATCCGATTTCAGGATTATTTCTATCTGGGGCAAGTCTGCAAACTTTATTTCAGAGCCATCAGCAACTCGTTCGTAAAAATCGACAACTTCCTCATCACTAATAAACAATTCTCCATTTGATCCAGGAGTCGCAACATACGGAGAAACAAGAAATTTTGTTAAACCCAACGCACTCATATCTCCAACAACCCCTCTAAACTCTCCCACATTCGGCTTCATCAAAGTAAAACTTAAGAAAACTTTCTCAGTTAAACCAGAAGGAAGACCTCTAAGTTTCCTAACTGTTCTAATATAATTATAATCTCCACGAATAAAATCATGAACTTTTCTGCCGCCATCTAAACTTACATCAATGTAATCGGGAGAAATTCTTTCTAAATCTTCAACCATTCTACAGTCAAGGAGAGTTCCATTCGTGACAAATCCAAACCTCAAGGCAGGGATTTCCTCCCGCCTCTTAGCCAAGTGTTGCATAATAGCAATAGTCTTATCCGAAGAAAGCAAAGGTTCCTTGCCAACATTCCCAAAAGTCAAAGCACCCATCTCAATAAGCCTATCAAACGTTTCACTCCATTCACCAACAGACAATTCCCCATCAGTCTGCTCATATCCAACATAACAATGTCTGCAACTTAGATTGCATCGATTATTAACAAAATAAGAAACTTCTAAAGGCCGATTAACTAAACCAACTTTCCCAAAAGTTTCTTTACCAACGCCCCCACTAGAACCAGAAAATCCCAAGACCACTTTAGTCACCCCTTGGGTTATCTTTAGTCATGCTCGCCTGCAACTCCCTCAAAGACTCTATAAACCCAGAATACATTGTTCTAACTTCTCTATTTTCCTCAGGAATCTGACTTCTAAGCGTTTCGTACTTTGTAATTCCCGCTTCGACATCTGCCACTAGCACTGCTCTGTAAACTCTTCCGATTCCACCGTTCGATCCCGACAATCCTACTGCCATGTTCTTTACTAGCTCCAGAAATACATAAAAACATCCCCCAGATTTTCCTAAAAAACAAAAGATATTTAAGCAATTCTTTCCGTATTTAGCAATGCCAAAATGAAACTAGACGCAATAGACAAAAAACTAATAAAATATCTTTACCATAGCTACAGAAAACCAATAACTCAGATAGCAAAAGCCTGTAGAATTTCACGCGACCAGGCAGAATACCGATTGAAAAAATTTGAGTCGCAAGGGTTCATAAAGAAATATGTCACAATTTTCAATTACGCTCTTCTCGGTTATAACGAGTTCATAATCGTCTGGTTAAAAGTCTCTTCCAAAAAACAACAGATAAAGAGCAGTTTAGAGAAAAGTCCCAATGTAGTCTCCGTCGGAGAAACGCTTTCGAAATATGACTTATTTGTAGACTTTGTTTTCAAGGACAAGGACGAATTTGAAGAGAAATTCAGCAATCTTCTAAAAGAGAATAAAGAAATTACCCATTATGAAGTTTTCACGACAACCTCGTCCTCATTATATCCTCTAAAGACTTTTGGAGAGCAAAAAGAAGCGGAAACGTACACATTCATGCAACCAGTCGCAAAAGTAACGCTACAGCAAAAAGATATTGCATTAATGAAAGCACTAGAAACAAATGGCAGAGCAAAGATCACCGATCTCTCAAAAAAAATAAATCTCTCAGGAGAACTAATAGCTTACAAATTAAAACAACTTTACAAAAAGAAAATCATTTTAGGCAACAGAATCCAATTCGACATGGAAAAACTCGGATTCAACTTTGCAGCACTCAAGCTAAAGCTAAACCCCTTAGAAAAAAACAAAATCAAGAGTTTTTGCCAGCAGCACAAAAACATCAACGCGCTTGTCTTCGGAATCTCAAAATACAACTGCATTATCCAGTTCTTCTATCAAGAAGAAAAAGAACTCCGAGACGCTATAAAAGACATTAACTCAACTTTTCAACAAGACATTCAAGACTCAGAATTACTTCTAATGGAAAACGAAGGTAATGTTAAGACGTTGCCTTTTTGATTCAAGCAGGACGATTAGTAAATAATTTGTCCCCCAAGAAAAGATAATTTTTTATAAAAGAAATTTGAGAGATAGTAAGGAGATGGTTATTTAGGAAGATTTATAATAGTTTTATTCGTTTGTTCTTTATGAAGACTTGGCTAAAGGGAGGACTGATTGGACTAGGCATCTCCCTAGTTGGAATTTTAGGATATTTTTTAGGCGCGGCTTATAGCATTATGCCATCAGTCGGACCGTTAATGGTTCTCAATGTCCCAAATGGATTATTACTTGTTGCTATTAGTGGGGGTGGCTGGCGTGGTTTTGGACCGATATATTTTGGGATTATAACTGCTCCAATAACATATTTTTTAATAGGGGCTTTAATCGGTTTGGTCATTGGAAAAATTAAACAAAGAAAACAACAAGTGAATTCATAATAAAAAACCAACTAATTATTTCCTCTTCACCACCCCAACAATCTTCCCAACCACCCCCTACAACAAACCAAAACAATATCACAAACGCAAAATTCCCAACACGATTGTTAGAAAAAGCATAACAACATCTTTCAAAAACTTCTTCAAAGATTATTGAAGGCAAAATCATCCACCCAAGGTAATTCCTGCCAAACAGCCCGATAATCAAATAAATCAAAAGATAAATATTTATATTTTCCCAATGCAAAAATCTAAATATAAGCAAGACATAGATTAATATGGCTAAGAAAAGTATTCTAGAAAAGATTCTTATAATCGCAGGGGTAATCGCAATAATCCTTCTCCTTTTATCTGCTTTTGGAGTTATCTAAATGGGAGAGTTCTTGAGCTGGCTCGGAAGCATGTTGAATTTTTCAATATTAGTTTATTTTGCATCACAACTGATTAATCAAGAAGGAGCAATTACAGATTTTGCTATTGCCTCTTTCGGAGTTTTTGTCGGAGCCTTGATAAATTTGTATAATTTGTTGGAGAAAAGATGACATCAAAACAAATTAACACTTTAAACAAATTGTTAGTAATTGGATACATCGCCTTGATAATTTATTTACTGTTCAATGCCATTTTAATTATCTAAAGCTTTTTGTGCAATAATTCCCAAGTCATCTTTTCTATTAATCTCTTTTCAAAATGACAAAATTCAAATACTTTCGATAATAGATATCAACATGGCATATGAATTTGTAAAAAAATATGGAAATTCAATGAGGATTATTTTCCCTAAGATTGAAAATGTGGAGTTTGTGAAATAATGCAAATCTCAACAATAACAATCCTTCTCGCAGCAGCAGCATTCATCATAGTTATCTGGCTGACTTACAAACTCGCAGTTCTTCGAGCAGACCTAAAATGGCAAAAGAATCTTGTCTCTCTAAGAAAATCAATCGCCGACCAGCAAAGAGCAGGAATCAAAGGAAAAGTCTCAGAAACTTTCGCTCCGTTCCTTGGAGGTTTCCCATTCAAACCAAGCGAATGCAAGTTCCTCGGCGATCCAATTGATTACGTTGCATTCGAAGGTCTGGACGAACGAGATGTCAAAGGCGTGCATTTTGTCGAGGTAAAGCAGGGAACTTCAAAGCTAAGCAAACATCAAAAACAAATCAAGGATTTAATTGACGATTTGAAATCTGATGAAGTTACATTTAAGGAATTTAGGTTTGAAGATTAAATCCTCTTCCGCCTCAACAAATTAGCATTCGTCCCCAAATAGCTCACCCATTACTCCTCACATTTAGATTCGCTTTCGTCGTAGCAAGTTCGCATTAGTGACAACAGTTATCGATGACAAAGCCATTGCAATCTCTGCAATAACTGGATGCAAAAAACCAGCAATAGCCAACGGAATAGCAACAACATTGTAAGCAAACGCCCAGAACAAATTCTGTTTTATTTTCCCAAACGTAGCTTTAGATAACACAATCGCCTGCGGCACACCTCGTAAAGAGCCGCTCGCCAAAACAATGTCGCCGGCCTCAATTGCAATATCAGTCCCAGTCCCCATTGCAATACCAACATTCGCCTGCTTCAACGCCGGAGCATCGTTAATCCCGTCCCCAACAAAAGCAACCATTCCCCTTTTCTGAAGCTCTTTAACTTTGTTGGATTTGTCCTCTGGCAAAACATTTGCAATGACCTCATCAATCCCAACTTGCTTTGCAATCGCCTTCGCAGTTCTTTCATTATCACCAGTAATCATCACAGTTCTAAATCCTTGCCTTCTCAAATAATGAATTACTTTCTTTGATTCTTCCTTCACAGTATCGGCAACCGCAATAACTCCGATAACCTTCCCGCCCTCGGCAACAATCATAGTTGTCTTCCCGCCAGTTTCATATTCTTCTAACACTTCCTTAATCTTACTAATGTCCACATTTCTCTCTTTCATCAACGCAGTATTGCCAATTAACATCTTCTTTTTATCTAAAACTCCTTCAACACCCCGCCCCCGAAGAATTTTAAATTTTGTAACGTTTTTGAATTTAGAAAGATTCCCATACTCAACAATCGCCTTCCCAATAGGATGCTCGCTCAATTTCTCAAGCGCAGCAGTTTTCTCAATCACGCTCGCCTCATTTTTCTTCAGAACTGAATAAACATCAGTCACCTCTGGCTTTCCTTTCGTTATTGTCCCGGTCTTATCAAAAACAATTATCTTGATTTCTTTCATTGTCTGAATCGCTTCTCCTTTTCTAATCAATATCCCCTTCTTAGCACCCATCCCACTTCCAACCATTAACGCAATCGGCGTCGCTAAACCTAAAGCGCACGGACACGCAATAACTAAAACAGATATGCCCACCCCGATAGATCGGCTCCAATCTCCTGTCGCAGCAATCCATCCAATAAACGTCAAGACCGCAACAGTCAATATAATCGGAACAAAAACATTTGTAACACTATCTGCAAATTTCTGTATCGGAATTTTCGTGCCCTGCGCCTCCTCAACTAATTCAATAATATGGGCAAGAAAAGTATCATCGCCGACCTTGCTCGCTTTAACATATAAGACACCGTCCTGATTTATCGTCGCCCCAATCACATGACTTTTTACAGTCTTGTCAACAGGCAGGCTTTCTCCAGTAACCATGCTTTCATCAACTGTGCTCTCGCCCCTTGTAACAACCCCGTCCGTAGGAATTTTCTCCCCTGGTTTCACAATAAAAATGTCGCCAACCCCAACTTCTTCAATCGGAACTTCAACTTCTTTCTTTCCCCGCAAAACCACCGCTTTCTTAGCTCCCAACTCCAGTAACTTCTTTATCTCTTTACTTGCCTGCCCCCTTGCCTTTGATTCTATAAATTTCCCAGTAATAAAAATAGTCATAATCATAGAACTCACACCAGAATAATCTTGCGTCAATTCAAAAAACGCCAAAAACCCTGTCGCGTACGCAACAATTGTCCCCATTGAAATCAAAGAGTCCATACTAAATCTTAACTTAAAAAATCCCCTAGTCCCAGCTTTAATAGTTCCCCATCCAATAATAAATATAACTGGAAATCCTAAAATAAGCAGAGAAATAGGCATATACTTCATTGGCACAATCTCAATCCCAAAAACCATTCCAGAATACATTATCAACATTATCGGAATAGTCAAAACCCACGCCCAAACAAGCTTAAGTTTCCAACCCCTAATCTCCCTCGCCTCTACCGACTCTTCCATTTATTTCACCCCGACAACTTTATATCCAGCTTCTGCAACTGCTTTCTTCAAGCTCTCCTCGCTCACAGAATCCTCTGCATACACAAAACCTTTGTTAGTTGTCACACTAACACTAACTTCTTTCACACCCGGCACCTTCCGCAGTTCTTTCTCAGCAATCCCAGCACAAGCCGCGCAATGCATTCCTTCAATTGTCAATTTAATTTTTTTCATCTTCTTTTACCTCCAGGACCTTGTATCTGCTTAGCTAACCAAACTATCACCAAAACCAATGCAACTAAAACTAAAGCCATAAACATCCAACCAAAAAAATTCATTCCAGAAAATCCTCCCCCATAAAAGCAGGACATCATTCCATGATGTGAATATCCATCGTCCCCAGAATGGGCCGAAACAAAACCAGTCAAACCAATCAAAACTAACAATAAAATCATTGAAGCCTTTGTTTTGTTTATCTTAAAATAATTAACCCGGCACATCTTCGAACAAAACTCTCTGCTTTTATCTTCTAAAACCATGTCGCACATTTTACACCCTTTTCCAACTCCTGAATACACAACTTCATAACACACCGGACATTTTAATTCTTTCGCCATTTTACTAAAACCGATACGCTCCTTTTTCTATATCAGAATTCTTAATTATCAGTTTGTCCCCCACAATCTTGCTCGGCAGATAACCAGGCCAACAACCACCGCCTTTCTCGTTCTCAGTTCCCAGCCCAGAAATTGGATACTTATTGCCGCAATTATTACAAACCATTACATCTCCCTGTTGACTATAACCTTTCTTGCTTTCATAACAAACATCGCACGCATCAAACGCGGTCTTCACACTTCCATCACCAGCTTTAACAACAAAAAACCTAATCGTCTTCCCATTTGATTGATATTCATACCATTCTGCATTTTCAGATATATCAGCAAGAGGAATCTCCATAGTCCCTGAATTTCCACCAACAACATTCCCTGTAATTTTCCCCCTAAAGAAAAATATCCCTGCTATAATAATAATTGCAATCCAAATTAAGGTGCTCTTTTTAATTTTCATATTCCACATCCTCCACCGCCATAAAAGAAAATTGCCACTCCAACAATCCCCATTATAATAAAGAACAAAATATTTTCATCCATATTAACCTCCACAACCTCCGCCACAGCTTCCTCCACCAGTACAAGTAGGATTGCCACAACTTGGACTTCCGCAAGTTCCTGCACTTCCACCACTAGGACTTGCCAAAGGCTGAACTTTATTCACTCCGCCGCTCGAACCTGAACCAGATTCCAATGTTAAAACAGTCGCAGGATATTCATCAAAAACTTCCAAAGACAGCATCTCTTCTTCAGAAGTCACCGTTGGATCATAATAAACATCAAAATCATTTGGAAAACTAAATTCGCTTCCTTCAACTCCATTAACAGTCGCCAACTCCGAAGTAATCAAAGGCGCATGTCCCGGACAAGGAATATCAACACTTATCCTCATGACACTAAACTCTCCGCTATCAATAGCATCCCCACTAATACTTCCAACCCCAACATTTGCCAACACAGGAAACACGCCCAAAAACAAAATCAAATTAATCCCGACAACAGAACCAAACATAATTGACAAATATCCCTTCTTTCTCTTGATGCCTTCCCAAGACAATAATTTGTTCTTCTTCAAATAAATTCCAGAAGACAAAGTGGCAAACCCAACAGAAATCAAAATCAAATAATGAAACACATACCTATTCATAAGAACCGGTCTGAAATATTGCATCAAAATCGTGGAACCAAGAACAGCCGCGATAATAAACGCAATGCATCCAATGTGCGGAATCAATCCGTAAGCAATTCCCTGAATAATTGTCTTCTTCTTTTTCTCTCCATCTCCTAAATTATAACCAACTTCCTTTATCTTATTATTAATCTGTTCCAAATTAACTTTCTCGTCATCAAAACTAATCTTTGCTTCATTATTTATCAAATCAACTTTTACTTTATCAACACCCTCGAGAGAACCAACACCAGATTCAATTCTTTCAACGCAATTCTGACAATGCATTCCTTTGATTTTAACAACAACATTTTTTTCCATGCCTTTTCTAAAATATCCCACTACTTAACCGCTTTTGTGAAACTAGTTTCACAAGATAAATAGTAAACTTATTATACCTAAAAACATAAACAGAAAGATGGAAAACAAAAACGTCGGCTATCTCATCCTAGGAATTTCTATAGCGATTGTAATAATAATCTTTCTCTTCAACAACGCAATGAAAGAAATCATCGTAGGAAACTGTGGACCAACTCACGGACCTGTCTGTCCGATGAACCAAACCGTAGAGCAGCAAACCTATCTTTCCTTAACAATCGTCGCAGTTTTAGTTGTCATAGGGTTGGTTTTAATTTTTACCAAACCAAAAGAAAGAATTGTTGTTAAAAAAGTAAAGGAAAAAATAAAGAAAACAAAGATTGATTTGTCTGGTTTAAGGAAAGAAGACAGAGATGTTTTCAAACTCATCCAAGAGCAAGGAACAATTTTCCAAGCAGGCCTTATCGAAAAGAGCGGTTTTGGCAAGGCAAAGGTTTCCAGGATTTTAGACAGGCTGGAGAACAAAGATTTGATTGAAAGAAAGCGAAGAGGAATGACTAATGTTGTTGTTCTGAAGGATTAATTCTCAAGCCACAAAGTTTTAAAAACCCCAATTATCATCTCAACCCGTAAGAATCTAATACAAATCAAGAGGAATCTTCACCCTCAAGATTTACATAAACAGGGAGAGTTGCACCCAAAACAAAATGGTAAACACAACACATGCCAAAATTATCAAGACCGAGAAAAGGAAGTTTACAGTACTGGCCTAGAAAGAGAGCTGCAAAAATTTTGCCGAGCGCAAACTGGAAACCTATTTCTTCGAAAGATGACGGCGTTTTAGGATTCATCGCATACAAGGCAGGCATGGCAACTGCAGTTGTTAAAGACCTCACTAAAAAATCCCTAACAGAAAATAAACACATCGCAATTCCTGTTACAATCCTCGAAGTTCCATCAATGAAAATCTTCTCCGTCAGGTTTTACAAACATAATCGCCCTTTGACTGAAATAATTGTTTCAAATGAAAAAGAACTAAAGAAAAAAGTTAAAATTCCGAAGCAAGTCAAAAACCTCGTCAACGTCCCAGAAGGTTATGACGACATTCGTCTTATCGCTTATTCTCTGCCAAAACAAACTTCAATCAAGAAAACCCCAGACATGATAGAACTGGCAATTCAATCCGAGAACAAACTTGAATTCGCAAAAGGCCTTATTGGAAAAGAAATCACGTTAGCAGATTGCTTGAAATCTGAACTGTTAGACGTCCGTGGATTAACAAAAGGCAAAGGCATGCAGGGTCCGGTAAAGCGATTCGGCATCGCGCTAAGATTCCACAAGTCTGAAAAAGGCATTAGAAAAGTTGGTTCGATAGCACCTTGGCACCCAGCCAGAGTAACCTTCAGAACGCCAATGGCCGGCCAAATGGGTTACTTCACGCGGCTCGTCTACAACCTCAATGTCATAACCTCTGGAAAAATCTCCGAAACCGACGTCAATCCCAAACAAGGCTTCCCTCACTACGGCAAAATAAAAACCTCCTTCATCATCCTCAAGGGTTCAGTCCCAGGACCTCAAAAAAGACAAATTCTTTTAACACCCCCGATAAGACCAAGCAAAGCGCAATCTAAAAAGAAATTTGAATTTCTGGAGGTTTTGAAATAAAATGAGCGAATTAAAAAAAGCTGCAGAAAGAGTAATTTATTGGAAGAAAAAGCATGACTTATTTAGAAAGGCTGCTAAGGGTGCTAGAGAAAATGGCGATTGTGAAAAAGCGCAGACACTTGATGACAGATTAGTGATTATGCGAGTTCATGTTTTAGCTTCATGTGACTATCTAACTCGAGTTTATGAATCAGAAACTGGAAAAACAGTCGAAAGGGTTGGAACCCTTGAGTCCATTCCAGAAATATCTGCAAGATTGGAAGCAGGGGGAAATATTCAATATATTTAGCAAAATGAAAACAACACTTTATTCAAGCGACGGAAAGAAAAAATCCCAAATAGAATTACCCAAGATATTTGAAATCCGCGTGAGAAAAGACATCGTCCAAAAATATTTCGAAGCAGACAAATTCATCCAGCCGTATTCTTCAAATCCCCGGGCAGGGCTTCGTCAGTCAGCTTCAGGAACAATATCTCACAAAAGACATGACTGGAAAGGACACTACGGTCGAGGAATCTCTCGCGTTCCAAGAAAAACAATGTCGAGACGGGGAACTCAGTTTATTTGGGTTGGCGCAAACATCCCAGGTTCAAGAGGCGGCCGAAGAGCACATCCCCCAAAAGGAATTGGCAAGGAAAAGAAAATTAACAAAAAAGAAATCCAGTTAGCGATGAACTCTGCGATTGCCGCGACTGCGCAAAAAGACTTTGTCCTGAAAAGATATTTTTCTCTTGAAAAAATTGAAAACATTCCTTTTGTCATAGAGTCGCTGCCAAAAAAAACAAAAGAACTTGCACAAGCCATGAAAAATATTCTTGGGAAAAGTTTTGCTCTCGCATTTAAGAAAAAAGCAGTTAGAGCCGGCAAAGGAAAACTTCGCGGAAGGAAATACAAATCCAGCGCAGGCGCACTTTTGATAATCTCAGAAAAAGAAAACGTGAAGTTTTCTGGCGTTGAAGTGAAGACAGTTGGCGATATTTCCATTGCTGATTTGTATCCGTTGGGAAGATTGACAATTTACACTCACAAAGCAATTAAAGAACTTGGGAATGAAAAGAAGGAAGAAACATCATGATACTCAAACCAATAACTTCAGAAAAAGCAGTAAAAATGGTGGACATAGACAACACTCTCTTGTTCCAGGTTGGGAGAAAATTCTCAAAAGAAGAAATCAAGAAAGAAGTAGAAGAAACATTCAAAGTGAAAGTTGAAAAAGTCAGGACCTTGCTTCGCAATAACAAAAAATATGCTTATGTAAAATTTGCAAAGGAGAACCCAGCCATCGACGTCGCGACAAAGCTGGGGATGATATAATGGCACAAGAAGCAAGGGATATAGAAGATATAGAGACACAAGTAAATAGTTTAGATGAGCTGCATCGGGCGGTTAAAAAAGTAGTAAGAATAGACGGCTATGGCTTGTCTGCTGGGGGAACACTAGCCCAATATCGAGGTTCAGAAGAAGGAGACTTCTCGTTTGCTTTCCCACGCACAAGAGATTCCATTTATTTATTTATCGTGTCTGAAAATGGGCTTAGATTTGGGAAGAATGGAATAGTTACAACTCTTGGTGGTAGATATATCACCTTAGACCAAAGTGATGTAAGATACAAGGAGTTGTTTGATGACATGGTAGAAGTAAATCTTAGAAGAAGAGAATAAAATGGGAAAACGAATAATTCAACAAGCGCGGGGCAAGGGAAGTTTAACTTACAGAGTCAGAAAGAAAGCGTTCAACAAAAAGATTGCTTATCCTCCAGTCGAAGCACAAGGCGAGGCAGAGATTATCGCAATCATCCATTCTGCCGCACATTCTGCTCCATTGATGAAAGTCCAAATCAAGAACAAAACTTTCTACAACGCTGCGTTCAACGGCGCATTTGTCGGGCAAAAAATTTCCATTAACACCAGTCCCGGAGAAGGAAACATTTTACCATTAAACAAAATACCTCCAGGAACTCATATTTTTAACATAGAGAAAAATCCTGGAGACGGAGGAAAAATGATGCGAACAGCTGGCTCGTCAGCAATACTCTCAAAAAAATTAGAAAACACAGAAGTAACAGTCACCATGCCCAATAAGAAAGTTGTAACCCTCAACGAGAACTGTCGCGCAACAATCGGAAGAATTGCCGGTGACGGCCGCGTCGCAAAGCCTTTTGTCACAGCTGGGAAAAAGTATTACAAGATGAAAGCAAAATCAAAATTATGGCCGAGAACTTCCGCAGTAAAAGCTAACGCAGTAGACCACCCGTTTGGTTCTGGCCGAGGCAAGAGAGTCAAACAAAAGATAGCAAAACGTAACGCTCCCCCAGGAAGAAAAGTTGGGCATGTTCGTCCAAGAAGAACAGGTTGTAGGAAATAAAATGGCACACAAAAAGAAAGAAAAAGAAAAAGTAAAGCGAAGAGAACAAATTTACAGAGGCAGGCCCATAGAAGAATTAAAAACCCTAGATGCAAGAGAGATAGCCAAGTTCCTTCCTTCACGCAGCAGGAGAACTGTCTTAAGAACTTTTGATTCAATTGAAAAATTCATAAAAAGATGCGATAGAAAAGTTGCAAAAGGCAAAAAAATCAGGACACATCTAAGAGACATAGTCATAGTTCCCAAACTTGTTGGTTTGACAATCGGCGTTCACAACGGAAAAAATTTCCAAGAAGTTCTAATAACTTTTGAAATGATTGGACACCGGTTGGGAGAATTCGCACCAACGCGAACAAGAGTAAACCACGGCAGCGCAGGAATCGGAGCAACTAAATCATCGAGAGCAATGAAGAAATAAAATGAAAGAAGAAAATAAACAACCAGCAGAAGAAAAAAAGAAAAAGATAGAAGCAAAGCCGTTGCCAGTCGACAAAGAAAAAACCAAAGAAATAGAAGAAAAGATGAGGCAAGAAAAAAAAGAAACAGCTGAAGAAAAATTGGAAGATAAAGTTGAAGAAAAGTCAGAGAAGAAGGAAGAAAAAAAGAAAGAAATTCCTAAAGTTAAGAAAGAAGAAGCAATTGCCAGAGGCGCAGGATTGCCGATTTCGAAAAAACATTCAGTGTATCTTTGCAGATTTATCAAAAACAAAAAAATAGACCAGGCAATTTCTGACGTTGAGAAAGTTTCCAAGTTTAAGCAGGCAGTTCCGTTCAGGGGAGAAACGCCGCACAGAAAAGGGAGCATGGAGCGAGGCAGATACCCGATTAAAGCATCAGGATATTTTATTAATCTTTTGAAAGCTTTGAAAGGCAACGCGATAACAAACGGACTTGAACTTGAAACCACGCGAATTTCCATCGCCTCTGCTTCTTGGGCGCGAAGACAAATGCGTCGCGGCGGCACATTATCAAAGAGGACAAACATTATTCTAAAAGCAAAGGAATTTCCTAAGAAACAAGGAGGAAAGGAATAATGGCAAAAGCAACACAACAAAAGTTAATTGGACAAAATCGTATTGGGGGGTTTGAATGGAAAATCGGTTCAGCCAGAGACGACGAGTTTGATTTATATATCTTTGATGCGGGGGATTTTCCTGAAATGCATGAAATGTTAGAATTTGTGACAAGTGCTAATGCAAACTTAGGAAATGCATTAGCCAAATTAGCCAGTCCTCAACGCAGAATTGATAATCCGATTATACTCTGCTTTGGCGATACAGACTTTAGTGCCCCCATTACAAGTCCAGATCATAGCGCATATCATGATTCAACCTCCCTTATTTATCATGTGAGAGATTGCACCGTAGAACATTTTACTGATGAAGGTCACGGCAGGTCTTATCTCAGAGTAACGAACCCAGATTGGAAAAAAAGAGATAACGCTTTAAGAGTGCTAAGGGAGGTTTTCGCATAAAATGGAAGAAAAAAGATTTGTCGCGTTTAAGAAAGATGAGTTCAGAGTAAGAGATTACATCAAAAATAGTTTGGGGAAGGGAAAAATCAGCGACGTCAGCATTGAGTATACGCCAGTAGGAGAAAAAATAAAAGTTTTCACTTCGCGTCCAGGATTAGTAATTGGAAGGAAAGGCGAAAAAATAGACGAGCTGACAAGAATACTTAAAAAAAGATTCAACCTCGACAATCCGCACATTGAAATTGTAGAAATTACGCAGCCAGTGCTTGACGCGCAATTAGTTGCAGATGACATCGCTTTGTTACTTGAAAGAAGAGGCTCATTAAAATTCAAAGTTATCGCTTACAGAACATTACAACAGATAATGAAAGCAGGAGCTTTAGGAACAGAAATTGTTTTGTCAGGAAAACTGCCAAGCGACAGAGCCAGAACCTGGAGATTCACCCAGGGTTATTTGAAAAAAACCGGCGATACCGCAAAAGTAGTCAACAGGGCCCAAAGCCAGGCAACAACAATCGCCGGAGTTGTCGGTGTCAAAGTCGCTATTCTCAGACCAGAAGCAGAACTTCACGACCAAATAAAAATTGATGAAGCTCTCAGACAAAAAATAAAGGTTACTTTAGAAGAAATGAACCAGCAAGAAGAAACCGAAGTTAAGAAAAAGACAGATAAGAAGACAGTCAAAAAGAAAGCGCCTAAGAAAGTTGAGGAGGAAAAAGAATGATTGCACAAGGCCGAGAAGTATACGAAGAACTCTATAAACAAACCCAGAGTCTTACAAAGAGAGTGCAAGGTGTTCAAACTGTTGGCTTGCCAGGATATTCAGGACTCCTTGACCAATTGGCAAGTTTGGATGTAGAGGTGTATCAATTCATTAGCCAAGAACTTCCCTGCATTCCCACAGATCATTTATCACAAAAAGCGCCCAGTCAAATGAGAGTAGAATTGATGTCTTCATTAGGAGAGTTAGAACAAGAATTAACTGAACTAAGAAGGAGAAGTAATATACCTGGGGAGGTTCAATAGCATAAAATGGCAATCCTAAAATCAAAAGAAATAGCAAAGATGACAGCAAGGGAGAGAGATAGCAAGTTAAAAGATTTGAAAATGGAACTGGTCAGAGCAAATGTCGCTGCAAACAAGACAAATGCTAAAACCAAAGAGATTAAAAGGGCAATTTCACGATTAAATACATTCATGAAATCAGAAAAATTCAACAAATCCTTGAAAGAGGATGGGTTGAAAAAGAAATAATGGATTCAAACGAATTCGGTTTACCAACAGAAACCGATGTGTTTGAAGAAATCGCTAAAAGCGAACAGCACATAAAAGTGCGCACCGAGACAAGGAGATACGGAAAAAAAATAACACTTGTCGAGGGGTTTGACAAACACGTGGACATCAAGGCAACAGGAAAACGCCTGAAAGAAGAACTGGCATGCGGCGGCACGTCTAAAAACGGCGTCATCGAACTGCAAGGCGACCACAAGAAAAAGCTCCGGCCGATTCTTGTGAAGCTAGGCTTTCCCGAAGAGTCCATCAGCGATTAACTCGCACATCGCAAAGCAAAGAGAAAATGACAGAAACGTCAAAGAAAAAACAGATAGAGAAATCCACAAAAAAGAAAACAGAAAACTTAGTCAGAACTAAAGTCTCAACCCGCGGCAGGATTTTTCAAGGAGTTGTCACAAGGAAATTCCCAACCCGAGTCGCCATAGAATTCGAGCGCACAGTTAAAATTAAAAAATACGAGCGCTTTCTCAAAAAGAAAACAAGAATCCACGCCCGTTTGCCAGAAGAACTTGCCCATGAAATCCATATTGGTGATTTAATCAAAGTCCAGGAATGCAGGCCATTGAGCAAGATGATTCATTTCATTGTTGTTGAGAAGATTAGGAAAAAAGAGGGAGGGGGAGAATGAGTCCACGAAGACCCGCATTGTTAGTAAGAACAGCAGAAGATGCGAGAAACACTAAGATTGGAGATAATGTAGTTATCGGAGAGGCTTCAGGGATAGAAGGACGATACGCAGGCATGGAAGACGGGAGTCTTATCGTAGTGGACACGGAGAATTTCCACACTATTGGCTGTATTCCGGTTTATAGTTTTGTCCTTTTTCCAAATGGAACGTTCTCTTCTGTTCAGAAGAGTCACAATCATTACTGGGCAAACAGGCGTCATCCGCTTTATCCTTTAATTAAGAAAGCTTTGGAGGAAATCGAATAATGACAAAATCAAAAAAAATATTCGGAAAGGCGATTAGTGCAAGAGCAACGCGCGGTTTAAACATTGGCAGTCAGGTTCTTGCTTCAGACAACAGCGGCGCGAGAATTGTCAGAATCACAGGAGTAAAAGGCGGAAAAACAACAAAGAAAAGACAGCAGTATGCTAAAATATCGGACTGGGTAAAAGTCTCTGTCAGAAAAGGAAAGCCGGACATGAAAGGCCAAGTGTTTGATGCAGTTGTAATCCGCCAAAAGAAACCTTACCGGAGACTAACAGGTGAGAGAGTCTGCTTCGAAGACAACGCCGTAGCCTTAATGAAAGACGACAAAGGCAATCCAAAAGGAACTCAAATTAAAGGTCCAGTTGCAAGGGAGGTTCAGGAGCGTTGGCCATCTGTCGCCAAGATTGCTCAGTATGTTTTGTAAAATGAATACAACAATTAGATTAAGTCAGGATTCTGAAAGAAGGAATTATTTAGTGGCTAAAAGGTCCAGCCAAGCTCTTAAGCGCTACGTAGATGAATTAGCGACTGCAATAATATCTGGTAATACAGTGGGAGCAAGGTATTATAATGAGAGAATTGGTGAACACTTAGCCATTGTCGAAAACATAGATGTTTCAAATGTTAATCATTTAAGGGAAATTAACGGGCACCTTCAAAATGCCTTGGAAATCCAACTTATAGTAGTTAGTCATTTCATTAGAAGTAGCGGGACTGCAGCATAAAATGAAAAACAAATTCTCAACCCAATGGAAATCTTCGAAGCAGCCTCGCAAGCAGCGAAAATACTTAGCTAACGCGCCGCTTCACACAAAGCATAAGTTTTTAAGCGCCCAGCTTTCAAAAGAATTAAGGAAAAAGCACGGCAAGAAAAGCATTCCAATCAGGAAGAATGATGAAGTGCTTGTCATGCGCGGTTCGTTCAAGAAGAAAAAAGCAAAAGTCATCACAATTGATTTGAAAAGAACAAGAATTGCTTTGGAAAACATCCAGCGGACAAAAAAAGACGGAACAAAAGTCAGCGTCTGGTTCCATCCAAGTTCGTTGCAGATTCAAACTTTAAACTTAGAAGACAAAAAAAGAATATCTGCTTTAAACAAATCAAAGGAAAAGAAAAATGTACCAAACAAGAGCTAAGCTAACAAAAAAAATTCCAATAGAAAGAAAAGGAACCAGATACATAGCTAGGTCTTTAGTTGATTTGGAAAACTCGGTTCCCGTCGTCGTAGCTGTCCGGAACATGTTAAACCTCGCGACAACAGCAAAAGAAGTAAGAGAAATGATAAAACAAAAATTGCTAAAACTCAACGGAAAAGAAATTAAAGATTACAGAGATTCAATTCGGCTCTTCAACGTTTTCGAAGCAGGAGAATCTTATGTTTTGACTTTCACGGCAAATGGAAAGTTCACATTTGAAAAAACAAAAGACAAGGAAAGAATCTGCAAAGTGATAGACAAAAAAATATTAAAGGGAAACAAAACCCAATTGAACTTGCACGACGGTTCCAACGTTCTTTCAGAAGACAGGAAAATAAACACGCAGGACACAGTTTATCTCGACTTTTCTGGAAAAATAACAAAACACGTTCCCTTGGAAAAAACAAAGAACTGTTTCATAATTGCTGGAAAATATATTGGGAACAAGGGAAAAATAATTTCTGTCGAAGGAAGCAAGGCAAAGATACAGCTCAAAGATAAAGAAACTGTTTTGGAAAGACAGCAGGTGGTGGCGCTATGAGTTTAGCAAAAATCGCATCTTTCACAGAAGAAGTATTGAAAGATGTAAGCGAACAAAGAAGATATGCCGAAGAAGGAAATAACATTAAAGGTTTTTTCGCAGCAAGGGACAGAATTAATCAACGTTTTGGAGAAATGAGAAGAACCCTGGCATCGCCACCGAATCAAGAGGCATATCTCGGTTTAGTTAATGCAATGGAGAGACTTTACAGTATTTTACTAATTCAATTTACGAATGCTTATTTCAGAGGTCCGGGAGGACAAAGATGACAACCCAAACCCAAATCCAGGAAAAAAAAGAAAATCCAATGAGAGAAGTAAAACTTGAGAAAGTTGTTCTTAGCTGTGGAGCAACAGGTCCGAATCTTGAAAAGTCGCAGAAACTTTTGGAAATGATTTCAGGAAAAAAAGCGCAAATCATGAAGGCAGGACCAAAGCGGAGAATTCCTGACTTTGGAGTGAAGCCGCACTTACCTCTTGGAACATCAGTGACATTGCGTGGAAAACATGCTTTTGAAATCCTGAAAAAACTTTTAGGCGCAGTTGACAACGAGCTCGACGAAAAGCAAATCGCAGAAAACTCGTTTTCTTTTGGAATCCATGAATACATTGAAATTCCCGGGATAGAATATCAAAGAGAAATTGGAATTAGAGGTTTAAATGTAACTGCATGTTTTATCAGAGCAGGAGTAAGAGTTAAGAGAAGAAAAATCAAAAGAGGAAAACTCCCAGAAAAACAAAAAATTTCCCCTGAAGAAATAATTAAATTCCTCGAAGAAAACTTCGAGACAGAGGTTGAGTGAGATGACAGCGGCAACCCCATTAATTCATCGTGAACATGCGGTAGTAGTAGCAAATCCCCTCATAGATATTACCATTATACATGAAGGAGATATAATAGTTTCCCCAGATAGGCGGGTTAGATATAACTATGTTGGAACCGTGGCCGATACAGACGGGGCAAGAGCACTATTCGCACAAACAGATAAGATACTTCGCAAAAAATATCTTCGCCTATATTGGGCAGCAGTGGATCAAGGGAGTAATTTCAGCATCCGAAAAATCTGTCCATGTGAGGGTATTGAAGAAGGAACAATAGGCTTTCAAGATTTGTATGCCATGGTTGAAAGGAGTGAACAAAGGAGAATATGACAACACAAACAAAACCAAAGTTGGCAATGGGCGAATGGTATCCAGTCAGACCTTCTGGAGAAAGATTCAAATATGTTGATGGAGAATACCCATATCATCAATTTATTAAACCAGGCAACAACAAAGGATCAATCGAAGTTTTCGGCACCACGCATTTTAAATTATTATTCGATGGCTCAACAATATCGCGTAGGAATGGAGATGATAGTGTTTATACAATGCACCCAGACTGTTTGCGTGGAGAAAAAGAAATGGAAATATTCGAAAGGTTTAAGGAAATCTTGGAGGCAGACACAATATGACAGCATCAGATTGGAAAAAAATAACAAAGCAATTGAAGGACAAACCAGAAATTATGAAAAAGTTCCTAAAGCACTGCAAGCCGAAGGAAAGAAAGACCGGAATCGCCGCGCGAAAATGCGAAAGATGCGGTCGCTTCGGCGCTCACCTCAATCAGTATAATCTAAACATCTGCCGACACTGCTTCCGAGAAATCGCAGTAGAAATCGGCTTCAAAAAATATAGTTAAAATGTCACAAGATGTAGTAGCAGACGCGCTAAACCAGATGATGAACATCCGAAGAGCTGGAAAGGAAATCGTAGAAGTAAAAAGACATTCAAAACTTCTCAGTTCTGTTTTAGCAATCGCGAAATTAAAAGGATATGTAAAAAGTTACAAAACCGACAAAACAAACCTAAAGATTGAACTTGGAAAATTAAACAACTGCAACGCAATCAAGCCGCGCTTCATGGTAAAAGTCGACGAAATTGAAAAATACGTCAAGAGATACCTGCCGGCAAAAAACATCGGATTTTTAATCATTTCAACATCGCAAGGACTCATGACTCACCAAACAGCCCAGGATAAAAACATCGGAGGAAGCTTGATAGCTTATTTTTATTAAGATGGCTAAAAAATTAAATCCTTCTCTTGTCACAATAGGAAAACTTTGGGAACAACGGGCTATAAGCGGAGACATGGCTAAATTTTTAGTTGTTGCAAATTTTATACATACACATTTAGACAGGGCAGAACAGGTAATTGGCAACCCTGGTAAAACAAACGTTTTGATGAGAGAGTATCACACAGCTTTTGAAGCCATGCCCTTGGCCCAATCAGATTTTAGAAAATATGGCATTAATCCAAAAACAGAAAGACCTGTTTTTCCAGATTATTACAAACCATTAATTGAAATTGTTCGTGAACGTTTCTATAAACCCTATCAAGCAGTTTTAGAATTATCCTGTAAGAAAGATAGGAGCGCAGCATAAGATGAAACACCAAATCCTAGAAAAAGTTGAAATACCCGAAGGCATTTCTTGCACTTATGAAAATAAAAAACTAACTTGCACAAAGGGTTCTGATTCAATTTCAAGAGATATGAACATTCCGCAGATAGAAATACAACTTCAGGGAAACGAAATTGTCATCAGTTGTAAAAAAGGAAACAAAAACCAATACAAAATCATCAAGTCGCAAATCGCGCACATCAAAAATCTTTTTAGAGGTTTAGGAGAGAAGTTTGTTTACGAGTTAGAGGCAGTGAATGTTCATTTTCCGATGACTTTGAAAGTCGAAGGAAATCAACTCGCAATAAACAATTTTTTAGGGGAGAAAACTCCAAGACATGCAAAAATTTTTCCAAATGTCGAAGTTCAAATTAAGGGGCAGAAGGTAACTATTTCTTCTAATGACCGAGAAGCTGCAGGAAAAACAATGGCAAATATTGAAAAAGCTACCAAGGTTCGAGGCAGGGACCGAAGAATTTTCCAAGACGGTATTCACTTGGTTTCAAAACCAGGGAGGGGATTATAATGAAAAAAAAATTCATCAGGCAGGAAGCAGACAGACATTCAAGAATCGGAAAGCGAAGAAAGAAACTGCAAAAATGGCGAAGACCAAAGGGCCGCGACAGTAAGATGAGGCTAAACATGCATGGTCATGCAAAAACAGTTTCAGTTGGATACAAAAAACCAAAAAAACAAGCAGGAAAAATCCAAAATCTCCAAGTTGTTTTAGTCCACAACAGAAAAGAACTAAACGATTTGGGAAAAAACCAGGGAGCAATTCTCGCAAAAGTCGGAGCAAAGAAAAAGTTGGAGCTTATAAAAGAAGCAACTGAAAAGAAAATAAAAATTTTAAATGTTAAGGGGGAGAAGAAATGACAACGCAAACAAGACCAAGGGAACTGAAAGTTAGAGGATCTTATCACCCTGGAGAAAAAGTTTTTTGTCAAAGGATCCCAAAAGGATTAGTGTATAAAACCAAGGGAACGGTTGTAGAAATAATTGATCCAAAACCAGTCCCAGTGGAGGGTCAGTTAGCATTTTTAAGAAGTGTTTATAATTTATCGGGCTTAGATGTTTTAGAACCATCCCTTACTTCAACGAGCAGAATTCCTGAAACACATCCTGAATTTAAGACAGTTTCAGAATTCGTCGAACAACATCGGGGGACAGCATGAAACTTGAAAAGAAAAAAGAGTTAGCTGCAAGGGCGTTAAAGACAGGAAAGAACAGAATCTCTTTCAACACCGCGCGCTTGGCAGAATTAAAAGAAGCAATAACAAAACAAGACATGAAAGATTTGAAAGAATCTGGCGCGATTTTCATAGAGGAAAAAAAGGGACGGAGAAAAATCAAAAAAAGAAAAACAAGAAGACGTGCTGGTTCAGTAAAGAAAACAGTGAAGACAAGAAAACAAGATTATGTTACTATGACGAGAAAATTAAGAACTTATCTTTCAAACTTGAAGAAGAGAAAGAAAATTTCGCTGGAAGATTATTACAAATTGCGGAAAGAAATCCGGGCCTCAGACTTCAGAAGTTTGGCTCACATGAAAGAAAGGTTAGCTGAAATGCAGGAGGAAGAAAAGTGAAAACTCTAAAACGTCGCCGAAAACAAGCAAAAACAGACTACAAAGCAAGATTTACAATGTTGAAGTCAGAAAAACCGCGCTTAGTCGTAAGAAAAACAAATCATTACATTATCGCTCAGATTGTTGAATCGCAAATAGCTCAGGACAAAGTTGTAGCAAAGGCGAGCTCGCAGGAACTCCTTGAAAAAGGTTGGCCAAAAGAAAAATCAGGAAGTTTGAAATCTCTTCCAGCCGCTTACTTAACCGGATTCCTCCTAGTAAAAAACATAAAGACAAAAGTCAACGAAGCGATTTTAGATTTCGGTCTGAACAGAAACATTCACGGTTCAAGAATCTACGCACTTGTAAAAGGAGCAATAGACGCTGGTTTGAAAATCCCGCATAAAGAAAGCACCTTGCCAAAAACAGAAAGAATTGAAGCTAACGAAAAGCTTAAAAGTATCTTTAAGGAGGTAAAGGAAAAGTTATAAAATGGCAACTTTAGAAATAAAATCAAGCCAAACGTTAAAGGCAAGAAACCTCGTGTCTGAAGATAGGGTGTTAGTTCAGCCCGATCAAGGATCAGAATTGGAATTGTTTTTTAGTGAGACACATGAAGGAAATTATAGGAGTCATTCGGAAAGAGCAAGATTTCTTAGAAGGGTCCCTGGAACTCAAGCAATTGATGTTATTTCCTACCCAATACATAATGGAAAAGTAACGTTTTTACATCCGAATCGAGATAGGGGCTATGGCCCTAAGGATGAAGGACATTCAGAAAGAGACGCAGTATTAAGGAGGCACGGAAAATAAAATGGCAGAAAAAGAAACAAAAAACGAACCAAAAGATCTTGTTGAAGCAACACCAGAAGAAGTTGTAAAGTTAGAGAAAGAAACAGAAAAAACAGAAGAGCCAGAAAAAACAGAAAATTCAAAAAAACAATACGGCCGGAGAGATGGGAGATTTCAGAGGGAAGATCCTAAGGTGCTGTTAGCTGCATGGGTTCCAAAAACCAATCTTGGAAGATTAGTAAAAGAAAAAAAAGAAAAAGACATTGACAAGATTTTAGAAAAAGGAAAAAAGATTTTAGAATCAGAAATTGTTGATTCGCTTTTGAATATTGAGACAGACCTGATTTTAATTGGTCAGGCAAAGGGAAAATTTGGCGGAGGCAAGAGAAGAGCGTGGAGGCAAACGCAAAAGAAAACCCAGGAGGGAAATGTTGTTTCATTTTCTGCAATGGCAGTTGCTGGAGATAAAAAAGGACATGTTGGAGTTGGTTTTGGCAAGGCAAGCGAAACCCTGCCAGCAAGGGAAAAAGCAGTTAGGAACTCAAAACTAAACCTCATAAAAATTAACCTTGGTTTTGAATCTCCAGAAGATGAAAAAGAAGACAGCATTCCCCACACAGTTCCGTTCAAAGTTCAGGGAAAATCAGGCAGTGTAAAAATTACTCTCTGGCCAGCGCCTCGCGGAACCGGCTTGGTCACAGGAGACGAATGCAAAAAAATCCTTAAACTCGCAGGAATCAAAGACGCCTACACAAAAACGCAGGGACAAACAAAAACAACTTTCAATTTAGCAAAAGCATGCGTCAATGCTCTTGAAAAAACAACAAAGATGAGGACATAATGATTTTAACAATAAGAATATCAGGCCAAGTAGAAATTCCAAAGGAAGTAACAGAAACCCTGTTCAGAATTAAACTTAGAAGAAAGTATTCTGCAGTTCTTCTTGCGCCAACTAAAGAAAATCTGAAACTCTTAAAAAAAATAAGGAGCTATGTCGCATACGGAACAATAGACAAAGAAACTCTTGTTCAACTAATAAAGGAAAGAGGCCAACCGATTAAAGCTGGAGATAAAATCAGCGCTGAGAAAATTGTTGAAGGATTAGCCAAAAAATCATTGAACGATTTAGGCTTAAAATCTTTTTTCAGGCTGCATCCGCCAAGAGGAGGAATAGACTCAAAGAAACATTTCGGAACAAGCAGCAAGGCAGTTCTCGGAGACAACAAAGAGAAAATAAATGATTTGGTTAGGAGGATGTTGTAATGTCAAAAGACGGTTTCATGTGGGAATGCGAATGCGGAAACGTCGAATACGGCCAGTATCCTCCGCAAGAATGCGAGGAATGCCAGGCAATTGAAAGTTTTGCTAAAGTTCCAGAAGATATGATTGAAAAAAAAGAAGCTGAAAATGTTTTAGCAATGCAGCCAGAGGAAGAAGATGAATAAAAAAAGAAAGAAAAACACAAGGCATCGCGGTTCGCACACAGCTGCAAGAGGATTTAAGAAAAAAGCCAGAGGTTCTGGAAACAGGGGAGGAGTTGGAAAAGCAGGAACTGGAAAACGAGCAGACCAGAAAAAGAATTTAATCAAATATCCTTTTGGAAAAGACAAAACTTTGAGAAAAGAACCCTCTAAAAAACTGAAAACAATAAACTTGAGAGACCTGGTGGAAAAGTTCAAAGGTAAAAAAGAAATCGAACTCAAGGGTTACAAGATTCTCGGACTTGGCGAAGTAAAGGAAAAGCTGACAATAAAAGCGTCCGCAGCTTCAAGTTCGGCAATTGACAAAGTTAAAAAAGCCGGCGGGGAAATTTTGGTTTCTGGGAAATAATTATCTTGAATAAAAATATGTTCCACCACCAGCACCAAATGATTATCTCATAAACCAGACGACTATCGTGGTTGGGCAGTTTATTGATGCCAAAGTGTTGGACCTCGGAATAAAGAAAAAGATAACCTCCCTACCCATCAACTCCGAACAAGGCTTATCTATTAATCTTTGTCCTAAGATGTGGCCCAGACAGAGGCTTTATTGAAAATAATTCTTGCCGTCATAACGAAAAGAAACTTTAATCTCTCATTCCACACCTATAATTATCATTAATCAAATCTGGTTTTTAGGACGAGCCAGTTGAAAGAAACCCTGTGAGGTTTTAACCCTCGGATTGAATTTCAACGACGCAAAAGCGAGTCAGTAATATTTTTCTAATCTGAATGAACATAAGCAATGAGCTGGTTGTAGCTCATTGCACGTAGCAGTTAGCTGTAGCCTTGCTCGTAATTAAATCTTACGGGAGGTGAAAATGGAAAAGGAATTGATTCTGAGCAGTAATGCTATCGGTGAAAGCAACTTTCACATTCAGCTAACTCCTGCTTTTCGAAGACAGATTTTTCGAGATGAGCAAGTTGCAGAATTAACTTTTGCATGCATTCTGGAAAAGTTAAATGAACTGAAAGTTGTTTTGGTTGCATACAATTTTGGACCAGATCATTTGCATTTGTTTGTTGCGAATGTAAGATTTGTCAGCGAGATAGAACTTGTCAGACAAATCAAAGGTTACAGTTCTTTCAAGATGCGAAGACACTTTAGCTCTCTTTTCAAAAACAAGCTGTGGGGAAATAAGTTTTGGAGTGGAGGACATTTCTACCGCAGCGTCGGTGCTGTGAACAAAGAGACGATGAAGCACTACATTGAAGACTGTCAAGACAAGCATTGGGAAAGGGCTTCAGCCCCTAAACTTGTCGAAGATATGCAAAAAAGAATTGTTGATTTTTCAACTTAAAACGCTGAGGGCTTTAGCCCTCGGTAGTTTACGTTTATTCTTTCATGAAATTAGAGTCAGGCTACATTGTTGCGTAAGCAGTTGGTAAAAGACAGGTATTTTCTTAAATGGAAAAGTTACATAAGGAAACAGATTGAACCAGCGAAATGTTATAAACTTCTAAATCAAATCTTCTTTTTTGTCAAATACACGTATAGTAAAGGGCAGAGCGAAAGTGTTCTTTTATTATCTTCATTTTTATCATATCCGAAACTGGAAAGTTCTCCTTCTATTTTTGAGATTATGTTCCTGACTTTTTTTATATTTGTGGGTCCAGCGCCATGTATTGCGATGTATGGTCTGCCCTGATTAATACACTCTAGGATATTGTTTAATATGTGGTTTTCATCTGAGCTGGAATGTACGAAAAAAATATAGTCGGAATCTTCAACAAATTTTCTTATTTTGTTGTTTATATCTGATTTCACCTTTTCTAAGTTGTCCCCATATTCTTGTATGAGGAATTCAGTCATACCATCTATATAACCCGAAAGATATAAATTACAAAGTTTTCTTCCACCTTTTCCATACTGCTTACCAATATCATCTCTAACTTTTTGAGCTTTTTCTCCTTCTTTATTATCAAACAGTTTTTTTGAATAAATTGATAGATTCAAGATTGTTCTTAAATCATGCTCAAGAAATTTAAGAAAAGGATTAATTGACTTGTTATCTGGAAGCTCTTTTTTGAACTCTTGAATTCTTCCAAAAAAATCAGTATCTATTATATCATAATTTTTTTCACTTTGTGTTGTTGGATTATAAATTTCTTTCAGTTTATCCTTTTCTTCTTGAGTTATTTGAGATTTATCTCCGATATAACAATTACCGGCTATATTGATTATGGTAGAATTGGGATTGTTGTTTAGAAAATCTTTTCTAGCTTCTCCGTTCATTGCTAAAGGCAGGTCAACTTTTTTTAACTCTCGTGTTCCTTTTATTGCTTCCCAAACACTTTTAATAGCTAAGACAACAGAAACAACGTCAGTCATCGCTACAAACTTCTTTTCTGGGCTAAGAACTCCGCATAACTTGCAAGATTATCTTTTATAAAAATCTTAGAACCAGAAGAAATGCTCCCCAATTCTTTTAGTTTAATTTCATCCTCGTCTTGTGAAATCACTCTCTTTTTATCATTTGAGTCTATTAAAAATCCGCTTTCATCTTTCTCATTACCTAAGTCATTAACAAATCCTTCCATCTGCTGTTTACCAACTATTAATGAAACGTCATTAGACGAGAAAATATCACTCCATGTTGGATTATCCATTTTTTAACACAGTCCCATTTATTTAATAATATACTGACACTTTAGTATATAAATCTATTTCTTGTTTCCAGTATCTCCGATGAACACGTGGGAGATAATGGAGTCAGGCAAATCTTTTAAAACCCTCTTTCTATAATCTTTCCATAACATGCCACTCAACATACAAACCCTGTTGTACAATTTTCCAGAAGTTAAAAAACCTATAGAGAAAAAGCTTTCGTTCAACATAAAGCTAAAATGGACTCTGATTATTCTTTCAGCTTTTTTCGTCTTAGCGAACATTGACCTTTACGGCTTGTCAAAAAACGCGCTCGGCAATCTGGAATTTTTGCAAGTTATTCTCGCCTCGCAGTTTGGAAGCATAATTAGTTTAGGGATTGGCCCAATAGTTATGTCATCAATTATTTTACAGCTTCTTGCTGGCTCAGGAATTCTTAACATTGACACAAAAACCGAAGAAGGAAAAAGGCGCTTTCAGGGATTGCAAAAAGTAGGCGTTTTGTTCTTCATTGTTTTTGAAGCAATTGTTTATGTCGTGATGGGCGGTTTGCAAGCAGCTCCTGGTTTTACAATTATCTTAATCTTTCAGTTAATTCTCGGTGGCTTGGCAATAATGTACATGGATGAAGTTTTGCAAAAATATGGATTCAAGAACGGCGGCGGCGTCTCGCTTTTCATTGTTGCCGGAGTTGCATGGACTCTTTTTGCAAGATTGTTCCAGTTCATCGGTCCGACAGGAGAAAACTGTTTGTTTGATTTTGCTGGCACTCCTTGTTCTGGAAACGCACTTGTGATTATTCAGGCAGTGATAAACGGAGCGCCGCGCGACGCACTTTCTGCAATCGCAGCAATCGCCGTAACAGTAGTAATTTTCCTCGGCGTTGTCTGGGCACAATCTCTAAAAGTAGAAATCCCATTAACTTACGAAAGAATCCGCGGCTACAGCGTCAAATGGCCTCTTGCATTTTTCTATTCAAGCGTTATTCCAGTTATTTTGGTCGCAGCCCTTTCTGCAAATGTTCAGCTGTTCGGAAACTTGCTGCAAAATTGGCTCGGCCATCCAACTTTCATTGGGAATTTCGTCGACGGCACGGCAATTTCTGGTTTTGCCTACTGGATTTCCAGCACAAATCTTGTTGAAGCGATAATTCGTGGAAGTATGCAATCAAGATTCATCTTGCAGGCAGTCGTCCATCTTTTGTTTTACATGATTTTCGCAGCAATCTTCGCAGTGTTCTGGGTCAAGACCTCTGGAATGGACGAATCAAGTCAGGCAAAAAACATTCTTAGTTCTGGTCTGCAATTGCCTGGATTTAGAAAAGACCCGCGAGTTATAGAATCAATTTTGAAAAGATACATAATGCCTTTGACAATTATGGGCGGCCTGGCAATCGGCCTGCTTGCTTCAACAGCAGACTTGCTCGGCGCACTTACCGGCGGAACTTCAATCTTGCTCGCGGTAATGATTATGTACAACCTTTACAAAGGAATTGCAGAACAACACGCAGTTGATATGCATCCCGCGTTAAGAAAGTTTATGGGGTGATTGATTAACAAGATGTTCTGTAAGTGTAAGATTTCTTAGAAATGTTCGGGTTAAGAGTAAATGATTGCTTGAGGCTGTCCGACAATCCAGTCAAAATTTAGGGACGATTCCTTGATTAAAATAGTTCACATTCAGCTTGTGATTTACACTAATCTTTTATTTCGTGTGGAGATAAGTCTTTTTAACACCTAATTTTTATAGGTTGTTAGAATGAATTTATTCGGGTTGGTTTTGTATTGTCGGACAGCCTCATCTGACTGTTTACTTTTTAATTATTAATTTCCACCTGGTTCTAAAATAGGAATCTGAAATCCCTCTGCAATTATGTAATGAATAATTTTTTATTTTAATTTTATTTAGTATTTTTCTTATTTCAGATATTGTATATGATGCCCTAATTGAGTAAAGATATTCTGTAGTAAAGGTGGGGTTTGTCCAGAAAAACTCTAATAAACCATCATAAATTAATTTTTCAGGAACATCCCTTCTCAAATCAAGAATGTAAATTATACCGCTCTTCTTTGTAACTCTATACATTTCTTTAAAGATTTTTATTGGGTCTTTAAAATGGTGTACTGAATCCCTACATAAAACTAAATCAAATGACTCATCTTTAAATGGAATTTTTTCAGCTCGAGCAACTTTAAAATTAATATTTTTTGATTTAATAGTTTTTTTAGCTAATTTTATTATCCATTCTGAACCATCTATTCCAACAAGATCACTATTTACCATATACTCCTGTAAGGTCCCTATCAAACCCCCATATCCGCATGCTAAATCCAAAACTTTTCCTTCTTTAATTTTTATATTTGTCATAATATCTTTACTAACTCTGTGATATGAACTTCCATTCCTAGAAAATAATTTGGCATCTCTTTCCACAAATTTCTTAGTAATTTTATCATCTTCAAACAATTCTTCAAGCTCTGGAATTCTTTTCTTAAACGCTTTTACCATTAGATATCTGAATGTATTAGCTATTTAAAAAACCATCTCCTTAGCTATTTCTCAATTTTCCTAAATAAGAATATTGAATTCTTTAGGGATAGATTTTTTACTAAGAACACAAACGAAAAGTTTATATAATCTAATTATATTGTTTATACATGATTGAGATAAAAACGAAATTGAGAAAATGGGGAAACTCGTTCGGCATAGTTGTGCCTCAAAAAGCAATTGAAAAAGCCAAGGCAGTTCAAGGACAAGAAATAACCATTTTCATACAAAGACACAAACCAAATTTAAGAAAATTATTTGGCGCGCATAAATTTTCCAAACCAACTGAACAGCTGATGAAAGAAATGGAAGAGGATTTGTACAATGACTGAGACGTTTCTTTACGATACTTATGCTTTGATTGAGATATTAAATAAAAACCCAAATTACGACCAATACACAGACAAGGAAATCATAATCAATGATTTTATATTTGCAGAGTTTTCTTACCAGTTGATTGTTGGGAAGGCCGAGAATAAGGAAGAAATACTTGATGAAGTTGAACCTGCGATAATTTTTCCCAATCCTGAAATCCTAAAGAAGGCCATGAAATTTCGTTATGAAAACAAAAAGAAGAAGATGTCAATGACAGATTGCGTTTCTTATACAATGGCAAGGGAAATGGGCGTCAAATTTTTGACAGGCGATAAGGAATTCGAAGGTTTGGAAAATGTTGAATTTGTGAAGAAATGAAAAAATGTAACGCCTCTTAAAGATGTTCGGTTACAGCATTCCTGCACCGGAATTTTTTGAATAATAATTATCACCAACCCGGTTAAGGTTTATGCGAAAATGATTTTTAGAAATGTTCGGTTAACCAAAACATTTTTATAGGGCTGTTTTGTGAATCTTTGATGGCAGAAATAGTCAGAATATTAGAAGCATGGACACCGGACGAATGTTCCTACGTAGTCGCTGGAACAGAACCGTATAGATATCTCTATCGTATTGCTGGTAAAGGTGGGAATGGAAGAGTAGAGCTTGACACTCAAGAATTTTTTGGAGAAAATCCGATGAGAGTTGGGGGTTTTTTGGAAGGAAACTTTACAAATTTGGAAGAAGTTAGTTCGACGTTGCATGCTTTGGCAGAGTGTTGGGCACGGTGGAATCTTCCTGAGAGCAAGATAGTTAATCAAACCAGATACGCAGAAAACGCTGAGACGAAGGGTGCTTAAAACTCCAAATTAAATAATTTTAAAAACTAACTTTCCTTAACTTCCATGCAAAAGAGAAAATGAACAAATCAATGAGGTCCTTGTTTTTGGTTGTTGCTGTTAGCATGGCAATCGCGATGTTTTGGAATAAAGTTCCGGCGATTAGCCAGTCTGTTCATTTAATCCTTGACCCTACAGGTGGAAAACTTCTTAACTGGAGCGCCAACGTCGGAATTTTGCTTTTTGCAGCCGCAATTTCCCTTTTCATCACGTTAATTCAAAAATACACGACAGACCAGGAAACTCTTAGACAAATAAAGAAAGAACAAAAAATTCTTCAGGAAGAAATTAAAAAATACAAAGACCACCCAGAAAAAATGATGGAGCTCCAGAAGAAACAACTCCAGTTTATCCCAAGGACATTTGAGATAACGCTCAGACCGATTATGTACACCTCAATCCCAATTATCCTTTTCTTCAGATGGTTTAACGATTACTTCACAGCCAATCCAATAAAAATATTCGGCCTGCTCAGCTGGTTCTGGGCTTACATAATTTTCAGCATGATTTTCACAACTATTTTCAGGAAAGTTTTTAATGTTGCTTAGTTTCTAACTCTTCGACTTGAATTTAGCAAAATTAAAAGTAAATTTTGTTTTGTACAAAATTACTCTGGCATTTTCCTATATTTTTCTATGGCATTCCTAACTTCGTTTGGATTCATGCCCTCTAAGTCCTCCTCAAGAGATTTATCAAAATACGGTTTCCTTCCAGTTACTTTTCTAAATCCATCGTATTCTTGAAGACTTACTTGGTTATTCCCATCCACATCAACAAGGTGTTGAAGTTGCAGTCTATAAGCTACGTTCTCTGGACGAGCTCGTTCTTCCGCATCTGCCCTCGCTTGGTAAACTTGCGATTGTTCAGATGTTTTCAATCTCCCGGTATCTATAACCTTCAACGCATAATTAATCGGACTAGCAAGCAGCGAGCCACTTAAACTTAGTATAACTGCCTTACCCATTAAATCACTGCTCATTATTTTTCTAATTGTCACTTTCTCATCTTACCTCCTTTCACAACCTCAGTTTTCTCACCAAGCATGAGCTTCTTCCCTTCTTCTCTCGTGTTTTTTGTTTCCGTTATCATAATAAATTTGTCATACAAACACTACTTAAACACTTGTTGTGATAAAATCACAACAACTATAAACCCTAAAATCCTCACAAAACAATGAACCTCCAAAAAACTCTAGAAAACTACGGACTAGAAGAAAAGGAAGCAAAAACTTACTTAGCTCTCCTCGAACTAGGGGAAACAACAGCAACCGCGTTAGCACAAAAAACAAACCTCGACAGAACTCTAATGTACCAACTGACTAACAAGCTAATAGAAAAAGGTCTCACCTCTTACATAATAAAAAACAACGTCAGGTATTTCACGGCTGCCCCGCCGCAAACTCTTCTAAAAAACCTCCAAGAAAAACAACAAGAAATAAAATCCGCCTTGCCAGAATTAAAAGCAAAGCAGTCTTACATTAAACCAGAATCAAAAGTAGAAATCTTCAAAGGAAGACAAGGAATAAATACAATTCTAAAAATGATCATCAACGATAAAAAAAGTTATAACTACTTGGGGGGCGCAGAAGAATCTTGCACAATTTTCGCAATAGAAAACGAAAACATTGTCCGCCAAGCAGAAAAATTAAAAATCAAAGGAAAACTGCTGGCAAGAAAACAAGACAAGTTCTGGATAGCAAAAAACGAAGACTACCGATTTGTTCCAGAAAACGTAATCACTACAACAAGCATGGCGATTTGGGGAAACAAAACAGCTATCTTCGTATGGGCAGAACCACACCATGCAATTCTTATAGACAACAAAGAAATAACTCAAGGCAACCTATCAACATTCAACTATCTCTGGCAATTAGGAGAAAAACCAACAAAAGCAGATAGAAAAAAAAGACTTTTGAAAGATTAACCGTAGAAAACCTCAAACACAAAGTATTACTATGTATTACCATGAAATTAATAAGCATAAAAATTGAAGATAAATTCTTGCGAGATTTAGAAAGAATAGCAAAAGCTCACCGCTACTCAACTAAAACAGAATTCATTAGAGAAGCAATCCGCGATAAGCTGGACAAAATAGAAAAGGCAGAGCTCTTGAAGAATGTTGACAAACTCTTTGGTTCGTCAAAAAGAAAAACAACTGATGAAGATTTGCATAATGTGCGGGAAAAGTTAGCAAAGTTATACGAAGAATTTGGGACAGGATTAAGTTCTAAGATTTGTTTTTAAGATCGATTAATTTGTTATGTAATGTGTCGGCTGTGCCGACATATAAAACAGATTTCTGAATTACCTTTCCGTCTTTCTTAACTGATTTAGCAACAAACCA
>JAHISS010000086.1 GCA_018817905.1 Nanobdellota archaeon | reverse complement strand
TGGAATCTGCAATTCCATTCTCGCTACCGCCTTGTGCCATCGGCGATGACTTCGCCAAAGGCGAAGCTATAATAGTTTTCTTGATGCGTACAACTTCTTTTTCTAAAAGAAGTCGTACATTCAAGTCGCGGTAGAGGCTTTAAGTACTTTGGTTCAAAAGTCTGTAAATAATAGCATAGAAGGCGGAATTTGATTTTTATTTTTCAAAATAGATTCTATTCTTCTTAACAAAATACATAACTAATGCGTAGAAACCTAGTACAAGGATTGGGCTAATAAATAGGAAAATGGGGAGGATATCTGCGAGTGATTTCCCGCTTGCAGATACCGTAAGTTCAGCGAATTTTTCAAAATTGAGAAACATAAGAGATGTTCCAGTTAATACACCAATCATCAAAAAAGCAAGGAAATAAATAAAATATTTCCAAGTATCTCTTTTTCTTTTGACAAACATAAATAAAAATATTACAAAACCAATTAAAATAAGAATGTCAATACCATAATTCACAAAGGAGAAAGTTGAACCAAAAATTTGTTTATTTATTTCTATCCTATCAGAAGCAAATATCTTCGAAACTCCACGGATGATTGCTAAAATTATCCAAACAATAATTAAGGTTATTGATAGTGGTCTTTTCTTTTTTGCCGTGTTTCTGTCTATCATTGATTTTCTTCCCCTTCAATCAATCCGTTTATTAAATGTTTTCCAATAAATTCTCCTCCAACTGCACCAATTATTATGAACATTATATCAATAAAACCAAACTCTAAAACTTTAAAATATTCTTGAATTGAACCTCCAAAAAATAAAATGTAATTTCCAAAATATCCCCCGACTATTCCCAAAATACTAAAAGCCATAGTGATATACATAAATTTGTTAATATCCAAATTACTTAATTTTGTTCTTGAGATTTTTAATCCAAGCCCATACGAACCCCCTGCTATCGCACCACAGAGCATAACAACTAGCCCATAAATCATCCCGGTAGTGATACTAACTACAACAAAAATTATTGCTGATATTTATTATACCTATAACTCCAAAAAGAACTGCCTCAAGGGAAGTAAGGGATTTAGTTTCCATATTAATTTTGGATTATAAGTCAGCTAGTTTATTTTTAAATCTTGTTCTTTATTTTCATCTTTTAGAGTAACAAACAATATCTTTCCAAAAACTAAAAATCAGGATTTTATTGTTCACCAAAAAAGGAGACTTTTACAAGTTGTCGAGTCCCAGTAGAACCTTCCCAATTAAAAACCCTAAGCCACAACCTTAATCTTCTGACTCTCAGCTCTTTTCTTCAAATCCTCCAAAACCAAAGCATCATCGATTTCCATCAATTTCTTAATCGCCTTATTCTCAAGATTTAGCTTAAACAACTTGGACTTTCCAATTATTCTCGTTGGAATTATAATTCTTCTTTCCACCAAGTTAGTCCAAATCCTATAAAGCGTGGTTCTTCCGACTCCTGCGTTCCGCGCCATGTCAGAGATAGAGAAATCCAGCTCTCGCTCTGTAAGCAAGTAATCTAACACCCGCACCGTCGGCGATTCTCCCATGAATTCTATGAACAATGATTTTTCTTCCATGTCTTATCATAAAAATAAGATTATTTAAATTTTACAATCGAACAAGTCCTTTCAAAAACTAAGCATTAACAGGCTTTGAAGCAAGCGCAGCTACATAACGCACAGCTTTTTCTGCACCTTCATCGCCACGGTCAACATGAGCCGAAATAATCTTCCTAGCATATTCTGCAACAGCTTTCTCTCTTCCAGCTTCTGGGAATGTCTTATCAAATTCACCTCTAAGTTCTGACAAATATTTCTTCGCTCCCAATGTTGGGTCTTGTTCTAAATGTGCCTTGTATTTTTCTATAACCTGAGGTAACAAGCGAGCTTCTCTAAGTTCACCAGCCCAAGCTGCCCATTCTTCTTCATCTTCTGGGGTAGTATATTTTTTTGCCCGCACTTTTTCTCTGGTTGCTTGTTTCACAGCTTCAACGTGACCTTTAATTTCAGCTTTTGCGCCTTCAACAACATATCTTTCAGCTGCTTTAGCGTAATCTTTATTTTCAACAAGTTTTTGTAAATTTTCTCTCCTTACTTCTACATCCTCTGCTTTTTCTGCTCTAAGAATTGTTTGAGAAAGTTCACGAGCTTTCATATGAAGGGCATAACGAGGATCATCCGCGCTTCCAATTGGCTCAAGTTCTAACACTGCTTCTGCAAGTTTACTATCTGGAATTGCACCGACATACGTTTCCTTATTTGCTCTGAGGTCTCTAACACTCTCATTATCTTGCTGTTTTTCAGCCATAGAAAGACCTTTAGCTAATTGTTCCGGATCCTTATAATCCAGATCTTTAGCTCCACTTTCCGAATTATCATAAATCGCTTTCTTCTGGCGTTGCAGTACATCGGCCTCAGCCTTCACATTATGGTTTATACCTCTAAGTTCTGCACTTCTTCTTACTCCTTCTACAAAATCTTCTAATGTCATACTAACTCCAAAAAATTAAACTATATAAACCTTTCGATTTTGTCAAAACTGCTAAGGGGTAACAAAGTCACCCCCGATAACTATAAAGTCCAACAAACATCAATAATAGAAAACTATCTGGTTTATGAGATAATCACTGGGGCTGGGTGCTTTTACGCTCCCGTTTCTCGCCAGCCCATTCCTTAAGAAATTCTTCTTCTGACTCTCGCAGCGCTTCGTCTTCTAAAATCTTTTCTCCTTCTTCCTCGCTAGTTTTTTGGAAAATCTCAGAATCAACCGGAATTGATTCGTTCAAAGCCGGAATATCTTTCTTCCCATTAGCCAAATCTCCTGGAACATAATCACCGCCGTTGTTTTCAAGTTCTTTCAAAATCTCGTCTTCTATGTCAATATTATCCAAGCTTTTAATGTTCTGTTCAGACTCTTGTTTCATTCCCCCGCCATTCTCTGTTCTATCAACATCCACTCCCCCGCCACCTTCCACCCCGCCAAAATCCCCAGCCCCCGCCGGTTCAACAACTTCAACATTTTCCTCCAGCTTTGCAACCAGCTCAGAAACCTTCTGCGCAGCATCTGCATTTACAGAAATACTATCAATTCCCTCGGCAATTAAAAACTTCACCATTTCTTCCCTTGAGCCCGCCTGCCCGCAAATACTTGTTTTGACACCGTGTTTTTTGCACCGTCTTATCACATATCTCAAAGAACTTAAAACCGCCGGATGCATCTCGTCGTAAATATCCTGAACGTCCTCGTTATTCCTGTCAATCGCCAAAGTATACTGGGTTAAATCGTTCGTCCCAAAACTTATGAATTCAATTCCTTCCTCGCACAGTTCGTTGATTGTCTGCACAGCTGCCGGCGTCTCAACCATAATCCCGATTTTTATATTCTTAGGAACTCCTATTTCTTCAGCAAGCTTCTTAGTTTCTTTTATTTCTCCGGCACTAATAACTTGAGGCATCATCACGCCAAACTTTTTTTCAGGAAAATCATCTGCAACTTCTTTTATCGCCAGCAGTTCAGCTTTCATAATATCCTTATGTTTCAAACTAAACCTTATCCCGTGGTCGCCCAGCATCGGGTTTGGTTCAACTTCTTTCGCCGCGCCTTCAAGGTTCCTAAACTCGTCGCTCCTTATATCCGAAGTTCTAATCCAGACCTCTTCAAACGGCTCAGAGATTTTTTTCACGCCATCTGCAATCAGTTTAACATAATCTTCAATCTTGTTTTCATCAACAAATTTTTTCGGATGTTTTCCAGAGCTCGCAATAATTCCCTCCAGTCTCAACAACCCAACACTTTTTGCTTTTGACTTTGCCGCTCGCTCAGCAAATCCTGGTAAGTCCACAATAACTTTTATTTCAGTTTTTGTTGGAACAATTGGTAAAACTTCAGCAAGTTTTGTCTCGCCTTTGCCTTCAAAAACTTTTCCAGAGTTGCCGTCAACAGTAACTTCATCGCCGTCTTTCAATTTCTCAGTCGCATCTTCTGTTCCAACAACTGCAGGAATTCCCATTTCCCGCGAAATAATCGCAGCGTGCGAAGTAATACCGCCCTCGTCGGTAATAATCGCCGCCGACTTTTCCATCGTCACAACCATGTCAGGATTTGTCATTTTTGTAACTAAAACATCTCCCTTCTCAATTTTTTCCAGCTCAGATAATTCATGAACCACCTTAACAACTCCAGATGCAATTCCCGGGCTTGCACCCAAACCGCTAAGTAAAACATTTCCCGAAACCTCTCCTTCTGCTTTCTTGAACGAAGTCGTAATCGGTCGCGACTGCACAATGTAAATCCCTTCCCTGTCAATCGCAAACTCAATATCCTGAGGTTTTTTGTAATGTTCTTCAAGCTCACGTGCATACTGCGCCAATCTTTTAATTTCGTAATCACTCAACACCCGGGTCTTGCTTCTTTCTTCCTTAAGTTTGACAGTCTGGTTTTCTCCCTGCTCATTTCTGATAATTGCTATTTTCTTGACTGAAACTTTGTCTTCAACAATCTTGAAATTCTCCAAGTCCGAAGAAACAATAAAATGATCTGGTTTTATTTTTCCAGAAACAATTCCCTCGCCCAAACCAAAAACCGCTTCAATAACAATGCTCTTGTCATCCCTTGTCGGATTTTGAGAAAAAATAACTCCCGACTTTTCAGAGTCAATCATTTTTTGGACAACAACAGACAAGTAGGATTTTTCATGGGCAAAACCTTTTTTCTCCCGATAATAAATCGCCCGCGCAGTAAACAGCGAAGACATGCATTTTTTAACTTTTTCCAAAAGGTTTTCCTTCCCAAGAACATTCAAAAAAGTGTCTTGCTGTCCGGCAAAACTCGCGTCAACTAAGTCTTCTGTCGTCGCGCTCGAGCGAACAGCAACAAAAATGTCCTCACCTGATTTTTCCAAAACCCTCAAAGCATCGTCGCTTTCCTCATCTTTTTTCGCATCAAGAATTTCATACGCCTCAACAATTTCATCTTCCATTTCTTTTGGCAAGGACTCAGCCTCAATCATTTCTCTCAGTTTTTTAGAAGTCGCATTCAATGCAACCGTGTCATTCACATCCAAACCAGAAAGTGTCTCTTTTATCTTAACATCCAAGCCAGTTTTCTTAATAAAATAAGCATAAGCCTGCGCAGTAACAACAAACCCTGGCGGCACAGGTATTTTGAGATTATACATTTCTGCCAAGCTCGCCCCCTTTCCGCCAGCAACAGCCACGTCTTTATTGCTCAACTCAAAAAACCATTTCACAAAATCTTGCTTCTCCCCTTTTCCAACCATACCTCAAATAACTTAAGAGAGTTAATAAATATTTCCTGAAGGAAATTTTAGTGCAGTATACGAAAAATATTTCGCACGTCTAAATAGCCCAATTAGTAATCACTGCCAACAAGATTTATTTAAGGTGATTGATGCATTAACAAACCAAAAATTAATATCAAAACCAAATATATTCTTCCAAGAATTAACAACACAAACTCCAGTCTTTTCTGTTTATTCCTCTTTGAGTTTAATACCCTGCAGCTTGCTGCGATGTTTGGATTGTTTTGACATGTTAGTTCCCACCCAGCCCGCCCATCGAATTTGAATTTCACCGCCATTCCCCGCCTCCTGAAATTCCAATTCAATTATGTCAAAACAATCTTATTGATACCCCGCAACTTGCTGCGATGGGGTATTTCATTGATATTTATTAGACACCGGAATTAATTTAATCAAATATTTAACCTTCCTCAACCTTCTCAAAAATTATCTTGCTCTTGAAAGGAACTTTTGGTTTCACTTTCATAAGAGTATCTCTCGCAATCCTCGCAGCTTTTTCATTTGTGCACGAAACAAAAAATATTTCTTTCCCAGGATAAACAATCGCAGCCCGCCCAACAGTAACGCCAAACGAATGTTTCATTCCGCTTGACAAACGGTCAGCACCAGCGCCCGCCGCAGTTTTATTTTCTCTTAAAATGTGATGTGGATAAACTTTGATTATAAAATAATAATTCCCTGGAATTTCTTTATCAAGAATTTTGTTGATAGACGTCCGGCACGACTCAAGCGCGTTGTCTCGCATTTGCGCCTTTTCACTTGAAACCAATTTCACAACAAAACCATGCTCCCCGTCGGAAAAAGCTTTTTTATTGCCCATGTTATACTTCACAATCTTAATCGGAGGAACTGTCTTGATGTATGCCTTCTTCCTCTTGCTCGACTTCCGAGTGTAAGGCCGAACCTTCTTCTTCGAATATGCAGATGCTTTTCTAAGTCCCATTATTCATTCCCTCTAATCCAACAATTTCTTTCAGCATGAGTTAATTCTCCATCTCCTACAAATATTTCCCCCACCAGTCTAGCACTTTCGATAACTTGAGCCCCAGTCCGTATAACAGATGAACCATCTTTCACTATTCTAACTGAATAATGCCTCTCAAGATAAATCCTTTTTCCATGATATTTCACAAACACTTCTTCACTTGGCATTTGTCCCCCAGTTTCTTCAGGCCCTAAATCTGAAAGCTCAATTACTCCTCTCATTTTTCTCCTTCTTATCTGTCCCAGAAACTTCAATCTCGTTTGTTATCGCTTGGCCTGGCAGACCTTTTTCAAAAATCGCCCGAACCAAACCTTTGTTCCCGTGCGCGTCGCTGATTTTGCCTTTGATAACTTTCCCGCCAGGAGATTTCCACTCAACCGCCTTCCCCGCCATTTTCTGCGCCTCTTCCCTCGAAGCCAAGCCAAGGTCCAACAAATAATGCCTTTCATGGATTCGCTTCCTGCTCCTCCGAAACTGAACAATAATTCCTTTCATTTGTTTTTTTCCTGAAAACGAATGAATGAGAATCTTCGATTCGCTTCCATAGTTCGTCTTAGAGAAAGATGGTTTTTAAAAGTTGTGACATCTCCCAAATAAAGGTTATTTTTCCATCCAGCCCTCCGCCTTTTCATTTAAAAAATAGCTTCAATCGTAGCCAACCCACAATTAATAATAAAATCACAAGGATAATAATCTCGTTTGGATTTGTGGATAATTGTTAAGGGAGTAGATTGTATTGAATTATTTTCGTGAGTGTAACGAACTTCGATATCAGGGCTATAAGTCAGTTGTATCTAAACTCAAAAACTAACAACAAATTCTCCCAGCTCTTTCTTCAAAACCTCAAGCGCTTTAGAAGGAATATTAAATGTCAATCTTTCCTTTGTGTTTTTCAAAGCTTCCTCAAACTCTTTCTTATCGCTGTCAACTAATTTGTCCTTTGAGATTTTTCTTATCTTTTCTTTTTCAACAACAAAAACACCAGAATCAGTCGTTACAATCTTTGCTCCCTTGCCTTGATAAGAAATCTGCATAATTCCCCTTTCAACACTGATAAGTTCTTTCCTCTGCGAATATTCTGTCAGCGCGTCAGCCAAATCCGACGCATCCCGCGTAATTCTCTGCATCTCACTCTGCGTCAGTTTCTTGCTCTTCACTTTCCCCTTTAGTTTGACAACATCATTTGCAATCGCCAGCATTCTCTCCGGAACTTTTCCTTTCTTAATCATTTCATCTTCAAAATCCTTGAGAAGAGCTTCCTGTCCTTTGTTTCCAAAAATTTTCTTCATCAAACCAAAAATCTCTTCGCGAATCTTCTCCGCTTGATGCTCTTGCATACGCTTTTCCAGATTGTCCCGCAACTCTTTCATTTTTTTAGAATAGGCCTTAAACTCAATAAGCAGAGAATCAATTTCCTTTCCAGGAATAGCTTTAAGCTTGCCGTGCTCATAATCTTTGTAAAGTTTCACAACTTTCTCCAGGGTTTTCAAATCCTTTTCAGTCATCAGTTTTTCTTTGTCAACTAAAACTTTCTTAACTTCAGAAACAATTGTCTTTGGAATTGGCGGTGCATTGCCAGAAAGCATCATCATCGCCTGCGTCGGCGTGACAACACCAAAATAAATATCAACCATAGCGTCGAGCAATCTTCGTTTAATCAAATCATCTGTCCTGTCGCCCTCTTTCATGTAAAGGTCAATTGCTTCTGGCGACGGCTTGATTCTTCCCATTTGCAAAAGTCGTTTCCACGGAATAAATGTTCCTTGGTCAAACAACGGAATCCCATCACGAATAAAAGTAAACATCACTGGCTGCGCGTCCTTAACCGATTGCCAAAAATCAGTCAGCAAGTAAACCTGCACATTCAAAATATTCTTAACACCAGCCATTGCGCTCGCCTCTTTCACATATTCGTAAACAATCTTGCCCCTTAGTTTTTCCAACAGCTCAACTCTTGACATTCTCTTCACGTCGGTGTCGTCGATAATAACAAAAGTGTCGACGTCGCTCGTCTCGTCTGCAGTTCCCCTTACCAACGAACCGCCAATCGCATAAGTTGCAACATACCTTGTCCTTCCAACATTCAACCAGTTCAGAACTAAATTCTTATGAATCGAAGCAACTCTCAGCGCCCCCAAAAATCCTTTGTCGTGAAGCGGAAAGCTCACAGCAACTGCGTCAATAAACTCATATTTTGAATCAAGACCATAGTTCCACAAATCAACCTCTGAAGTTTTGATGTGCACCCACAAGTTTTCGCCAGATTCTTTCGCCAGCTTCACGACCTCTGGCTTTATCTTGCTCAAATTCTTGTATTGCTCTTCAGGCATAATCATCATAACGTGAACCGGCTTTTTCTCAACTTCTTCCTTCGGCATGCCTTCGTCTTCTTCAAACATCGGAAACGAGTTCGGCGGCAAAATGCTCAGACAAATCGTGAAAGGAAATTTCTTAACAATTTTTTTCTTAAAGTCCTCTAACTTTTTCTTCAACTTATTAAAATCAAAACTCTCTTGAGAACCTTGCTTCTGAATTCCATTGGTATCTAACGGATTTGCAGTGTATTTCCTCGCTGTTCCAAGGCTGTCTGCCAAACTTTCTGGTTTCTTTTCCATAGCAAAAACAAAATTCAACCGTATTTAAAAGTATGGTTTGGAAAATTTAAGAGCAGACTATGAAATTATTTTTTTAAATAGAACTTTTTGTGATAAGTTTTGTTATGTAAATTTTAGTATTTAATCTTTGAAAAAAATAGATTTAATTGCACCCACCAATTAATAATAAAATCAATCTGGATATATTGATTGGATTTGTGGATAATTATAGATAACTATCGTGGGTTGGGATGGGTAACTTGTAACGCCCAGTAGCAGAATCGCCACAAACTAATTCACCAAATATTTTCAAAACTATCTACTCTCCTTCATAAATTTAAATAAAAATAAATAAATCGCTATAACCAATCACTATCTTGGATTTCTTCTAGCGAAACATTCTCTACAATACACTTTCTTGCCTTCAGTTGGTTTGAACGGAACTTCGCATTCTTTCTTACATTCGTCACAAACTGCTTTATGCATTTCTCTTGGTTGAGAATCAGATCTAGGCCCGCGATTAAATCCGCCGCTCCTTGATCTGTCGTTTCTGCTGTCAAATCTTCCCATTGTTTTCCTCCACTATTAAAATCTATTCTGGCTTTATAAAACTATTTGCTGTGAACATCTCAAGTTTTCAATTGGTAAAAATGAAATAATCGAACCGGCGGCTAATTAAGATAGTAATTTAGAACGAGCCAGTTGAAAGAGACCCTAAGCGGTTCCAATCCTATTAGTTCACTTTATCATATTCCCTCTAATAACAGGATAGAACTTTTTGTGATAAAGAATAAGATAGGTTAAGCTTTTATATCCTTTCTGGCTTATTTTTAACAAAAAGAGCAATATGGGATTTATAATAAAAAAACCAAAGGGGCTGGTATTCCCAAAAATATTTAGGTTAGCCGTAATCCTGCTTATCGCTTCTGTAGGATTTTCACTTGTAGACACTTTTTGGGCAGTTTACATCGAAGGTTTCGTCCATAACTCTTCTTTAGTTGGATTTATCTCTTCTTTTTTAGCTCTTGTTTCATTCTTCTCGTTTTTTTTCATCGTTCCTTTAATAGAGAAATATGACAAGGCAAGAATATTTTCAATTTCATTATTGTTAATTGCAATAAGCTATTTTGTGTTTGCTGTTACTACAAACTTTTATTTATTTTTGTTCATTGCTGTTTTAGCAACAATTTTTCATAATCTCAGAATAACAAGTTTTGGAATAATAGTGCGGGGCAAGTCCAGTAATAAAAAATTATCCAGGAATGAAGGAGTTATGTACAGTTTTTTAAATCTTGCATGGTTTATAGGCCCATTAATCGCAGGGTTGTTGTCCGAATACTTCAAGATTAGTGTTATATTCGGATTATCAGGAATTTTCGTATTAATCTCTTTGGTATATTTTTCATTTTTAAGAATACACGAGAGAAAAATAAGAAAAAGGATAGACAAAAACATAGTCAAGATTTTTTTTGATTTTTTTAAGAATAAAGAGAGAGTGATAGCTTACTGTTTGGGCGGAGGAGTTAATTATTGGTGGTCTTTAATTTATATTTTTATCCCGCTCTATATAATCAAAAATGGTTTAGGACTTGACTATATCGGATATTTCTTATTTTCCGTAAGTATCCCTCTGATTTCATTTTCCTACTTTTTTTCAAATCTTGCAGGCAAAATTGGTTTTAAAAGAATTTTTAAGATTGGATTTTTAATACCCTGCTTAGCATCATTAGTCTGTTTTTTTGTTTCAAATGTTTATGCCACTTTGTTGATTTTGGTGCTGGCTAGTGTCGGCTTGTCGATGTTAGAGGCCACTACTGAAGCTTATTTTTTTGACACCTTAAAAGGAAAAGAGGATTTAAGATTTTACGGGCCTTACAACACAACAATAGACGTTAATCATTTTATTTCTAGAGTTATAGGCGGGGTTATTCTTTTATTCTTCCCATTTAATTATCTCTTTCTTTTCTTTAGCATCTCGATGTTAGGATTTTTTATTTTGTCTTTTAAGACTAAAAACATTAATGAAAGCAGAAGGAAAAATTGAAGGTTATGGGTATAAGCAAAATCGAACCTCCGCCATCTCGGTGTAAACTAATTTATCAAATTACTTCCAAAACAAGGCAGCCATTTTCTGAGATAAGTGTCCTTACGCGATTTTCATCTTATTTGTTCCCATGCCCCCGCAATCAAAAAACGCACAAACTAACTTGGTAATTAATTCCTTCAAGTTTAATTTAAAATTTCAGAAGACTTAGGGGTTTGATTAAGATTTATCTGAGGATACCTGAATTCCTTGCCTTCATAATTTTTTAAAATTATTTCTTTATCATTTAATTCGAGAACATATTCAGGAAGAAGGGGAATTTTCCCACCGCCGCCAGGAGAATCAATAACAAACGTCGGAACACAAAGCCCAGAAGTATGTCCCCTTAACGCTTTATAGATTTCTAATCCTTTTCTAACATCAGTTCTAAAATGATTAGCTCCCTTCACAGGGTCACATTGATAAAGGTAGTAGGGGCGCACCCGCATGCTCACAAGTCCTTGCATAAGTTCTTTCATTACTTCTATATCGTCATTAACACCTCTTAACAAAACTGTCTGATTTCCTACAGGTATGCCAGAATCAACAAGCATACCGCAGGCCTTTCTGCTCTCTTCAGTAATTTCTAATGGATGATTAAAATGAGTGTTCAAATAAATGGGATGATATTTTTTTAATATATTACAAAGATTTGGAGTTATTCTTTGGGGCAGAACGCAGGGGATGCGGGTTCCGATGCGGATTATTCCGTTTTTTCTATAATGAATAATTTCATAAACTCTTTTTAGAAGTTTATCTAAATATGAATCACCAAGCATAAAAGGGTCTCCCCCAGAGATTAAAACATCTCTAATTTCTTCATGGTTCTTAATATATCCTATTGCTTTTTGAATCTCTTCCCACTTTGGGTTTTTCCTATCGTCTCCAACCTTTCTCTTTCTTGTACAGAATCGGCAGTACATCGCACATTTATTCGAGACTAAAAACAAAACCCTGTCAGGATATCTGTGGGTTATAAGCGACGGAACATTTTCTCTGATTTGGTTTTCAGATTCTTCATTAAGAGGATCTTCTTCTCCAAAATTGTCTTCGATTTCTTTTATCGAAGGAATACATTGTTTCCAGATTGGTCCGTCAATCTTTTTAATTAAGGAAAAATAATAAGGGTTTATATTCATGGGATAAACCTTAGACACTTTTTTTATTTCTTCAGCAAATCTCTCAAAGTTATAATCTTTGGGCAGATTAATCATAGTCCTTGACTTAACAAGCTCTTTCCAATCTTTGTCCTTGTTAAAATCAAAATAAAAATCCCTCTGCTTCTGATCAGGCGGCTCTTCTTCTGAAGAATCTTTACTGGTTGATAAGGATTTAACTATACTCATTTTAAAAACTATTCTAATTAATGATCAAGAGTGTATTTAAATTTTTTGAGTGGTCCTAAACAAAACCAGTAGTGCGCAAGCGTGAGGGCTCAGCGGACTTCTTGTCTCCGTGCGTCTCGATTCTGCGAGACAATGGACCGTCGCAGAACCAGAAGTACGACTTTTCTAGAAGAAAAGTTGTACGCATCAAAAGACTACAATAGAATCCTTCGGATTTAATTTGCTCTCGCACAATAGCGAGGCGTTTATCCCAGCTCACTTTATTCGGTGGGATGAATGGCCCGTAGCAGAATCGAACTGCGAACTACTCGGCGTAAACAAATGTATCCTAAAAGTAACCTTTTGTAACGAGCTACTTATTTTGCATAACAAACTATTTAATATTAAAGTGAGTAATATTCCTTAATTTTCTTGGCACATTTTTTAGGTGAAAGATTAGTATTGTTGATGACCAGAGTTTTTTTGAAAGGAAGAGTCCCGTATTTATTCTCTTTTTCTAGAATATTTTTTAAATCTTTTGTTGACCTAACCTTATCAAATGCTTTTCTTGATTTATTGATTACTCTTTCATACAATTTTTCAGTATCGCAATATAATTTTACAAATAATATCTCTCCACCCATTTTTTTAAGTATGCTAATTATCTTTTTTATAAAACTTTTATCATCACTATCATAAACTTTAGTGAAGATTACCCCCTTGGCTTTGTGTTTTGCCGCCAATTCTATCATTTTAATAGCAAATTTCCACTTTATTTCATTGCTTTTTTTATCTTTTAATGAAAAAATAGAAGAAACGTAATCTGCAGTTAAATGATTATGAAACAATCTAAAGTCAGTTATTTTAGCAAGTTGTTTTGCAACTTGACCTCGCCACATAGATCCGACTAATTCTGTCACTCAAACAGTTTTGACAGTTGGCTCCTTTATTAAGAATTTGGAGGTTTATCCTCCAAAATTGTTCTGACTTCCTGAGAAAAATTCGAAAAGACTTTCTCTCT
>JAHISS010000085.1 GCA_018817905.1 Nanobdellota archaeon | reverse complement strand
TGGTTTGTTGCTAAATCAGTTAAGAAAGACGGAAAGGTAATTCAGAAATCTGTTTTATATGTCGGCACAGCCGACACATTACATAACAAATTAATCGATCTTAAAAACAAATCTTAGAACTTAATCCTGTCCCAAATTCTTTCTATAAAGTATCTCCGCACAAGCTGAAATATAGTCTGGACGTTTTGCAGCAAATTACCCAAACCGTGCACAGAAAAAAATTCAGCATCGGAAATAGTGCGCGGTTTGGACCAATGGGCGTGGTGGGCGGGTGCAAAACGTCCCAAAAAATTTCCGTGCGGAGATACTGCTATATCCTAAAAGAATAAATTAAACTATCTAAATACATTTAAAACTAAATCATTATCCAAAAGCATGGAAAGAAAAGCGTTAGGAAACAAACACGTTTTTTGGGAAGCATTCGTCATAGCCATGGTAATATTCTGGACTGGAATCTTTTTAGGTATTTTATTTGAAACTTCAAGAGCAGATAAAATAGAAAAATTGTTTTTTGAAGCAGAAACAGATATTTTTGATATTTATCTTGAAGGAGAAATAACTAGTCTGCTTGGTTCGAATTGTGAATTAGCTTTAAGCGAAAATATTGACTTCGCCGACAGGATTTATTTTGAAGCAAGAAAATTGGGAAAATACGATGCAGCCACAAGGATAACAACAGACATCGTGAGATTGCATAAGCGATATGATTTGCTGAGAGTGATGCTTTGGAAAAACATGATTCAGCTTCAAGAACAATGCCCGGGCAGCACGAATGTAATAGTTTACCTCTACGAATACGACAATCCAAGTGCAAATAAGCAGGCAATACAAATCACCTTCAGCAAGGTCTTGGCAGATTTAAAGAAAAAACATGGAGACAGCGTAGTATTAATCCCCATTGCTTACGATACAAATGTGAAGTCTCTTAACTTATTTAAGGAAAGATATAATTTGAGAACAACGCCTATTGTGATAATTAATCAAAAACAAATCATAACTGAACTTAAATCTGTTGAAGAGTTGGAAGAGATTATATTTAAAGAACAAAACATTGAAGATTCGAAAGAGAAAATACTCCTAAACTAAACATCATCTCCCACCCCAACAATCAATAAAAACCCTCTCTACCCCAATTTTCCATGTCAGACAGCAGTTTTGTAGAAGCAATAGAAGATGGTAAAATTGTTAAAGTTTCAGAAAACTACGCTAAAAGAGAAGGCCTTGTAATTTTAAGAAAACCAGAAATAAAAATGAACAACCCTGGAACAACTCCGTCTTATTTTTCTCAAGAATCTAAAGAATCAAAAAAACCCCTAACAGACTACTTAAAGAAAAAACCCGACTGGAAAGAAAAACAAGTCCTGCAGGAACTTCTTGACAACTTCCACTGGCACATCCGCATGCAAAGAAGACGCATGGGTTTGACAAGAAGACAGTTTTCAAAAATGATAAACGAATCAGAAGAAAAAGTCAAAATCCTTGAAACAGGACGCCTTCCGACTAACGATTTCGTCATCATAAACAAAGTCCAAAAAGCCCTTGGGATAAACCTAAGAAAAGACAAGAAAAATTTTGACGTCTCTGTCAAGGAAATGCTAAACCAGAAAAAAGAAGAACCAAAACAAGAAGGCTCTGACTTCGCCGGCTCTGGAATTGAGATTTTGGAAGATGAGATTTAATCAGGAGAGTGAAGAAAAAACTAAAAATGTTTTACCAAAATAATTTCAGATTCCTTCCGCCTTAATCTTCAACTTAATTATTTTTTAGCGAAGCAGTTTGGCGAAGCCAGTTGCGTAGCCATTAGTCATCACTGTCCAAGAAATTTTTACAAATTATTATCAAATCGAAACTGTAACTCTGTTTTCTTATTTTTATCGGCGTTTATCGTTGGAAATTTAAGATGTATCTTTTGTTAGCTTGAATAAAAATATGTTTAAACACCCAACTCCCAGAGACAGTTCTTATTTGTTCTTTTTTTACTAAACTGACTCAGCTCGCCCACCCTTTCGAATTTGAATTTCGACCGCTTCCAGCTCGTGCCCTTGAAATTAAAATTCAATAATCGAAAAAATCTGCTAAGAAGATGGGGCTGTCTGGAGGGCATTAACTTTTAGCATACAATCTTTAAAAAAATAGCTTCACTTCCAACCAACTCATTAAATTAATAATAAAATCAATCGGGAGCATGGTGTTGGTTGAATTTTGGGATAATGTTTGGGTTATGATAGTTAATCCTGCTATTTTTGGTTGGGTTTTTGCCTAAACTGTTTTACTTGGCTGGGTTTTTTCTTGTGTTGAAGAAAAGAATTATTGTGACTACAATTACAGCGATTACTGCAAGTGCGATTATCACCGCTAAGAAAATGCTGCTTTGGCCTAAAACTGGAGAAAATCCGAAATCTCCGACGGTGAAGATTTGGCTGGCTGTTGCAGTGGTTCCCTTCTGTGGGTAGGTTGCCTTGACGTAAAAGACATAGTCTCCGTTTTCAGTGCCTTTTGGGAGTTTTAATTTTCCGACAAATTCCAATTTGTAATTTTCAATTGCATAGCTTTCTTCTTTGGAAGCAAGAGTGTTGCCGTTGAAATCCTTGAGTGCGTAGAAAACTAAGAGGTCAATGTCTTTGAGGTCGCCGTAGTTTTCTATTCCAATTGCTGCGATGACGTTTTCTTCTGGCGAGTATTGGTCTTTGTCTAAGTTAAGTGTTACGTCGAATAGTGGCTTTTTTTCTTGGATTTCTATTATTGTGTTGATTGTTTTTGTTGTGCTGCCGCCGGTTACTGCGATTTGTCCGACGTATGTTTCAGGAACTTCGTCTTGTCTGGAGAAAAAGTCGATGTCTAATTCTAAAGATTCTTCGGATAGGATGGGGATTGGAAAGTCTGGGGTGAAGCCAGCTATGAATTTTTTAAGGTCACCGGATTCAGCGCTTTCAATTGTTAGTTTGGAATTGAGGTTGTTTTTTATGGTTACTGTTTCTCTTTTTGTTTCGCCTTGGTTGAGAGTTACTTTTAGAATGTTTGGTGATATGCTGAATTGGTTTGGAGTTGCTGCGCCTCCTCCACCGCCTCCTCCACCGCCCCCGCTTGTGACGACTACAGTGACAGGAGTAGTGTTGTAGTAAGTGTAAGTTTCTGTTCCGTCTGAAGAAATTTCTAAGGTGTAGCGGAGCGAGACAGTGCCGTCGTAGGTTATGTTGAATAATTCTCCTGAGCTGCTGACGCCGGTTTGGGTTGAGTCAAGGCGCGAGCCGTAGACGCTGACAATGTTGTTTTTTTCGTTGTAGCTGTAAGTTGCCTCACCAGCATCTTGCGAGCCAAGGAAATACGATGGAGCGACAGAACTGATTGTTCCGGTGTAGTCGAGGTTTATTTCGTAGGCGTAAAG
>JAHISS010000084.1 GCA_018817905.1 Nanobdellota archaeon | reverse complement strand
TTTGTGAATCCGCATCAACAACTCGGAGGAAAAACGCCTGCGGAGAAAGCAGGAATAAGGTTGAAGTTGGGAAGAAATAAGTTATTGGGATTGATAATTGAAATGGCAAGAAGATTCACCTGACGACAAGTTTACTATATCGAGTTATGCAAACATTTATATAACTCAAAGTTATACTTTATGTAACTAAATGTAACACTAAAAATGAAATCACTAACAAGAACTAGAGCAATTGGAGGATCTTTAGTCGTGACTATTCCTGCTGAAATTGTCAAAGGGGAAATTCTAAGAGAGAATGAAGTTGTGGAAATTGAAGTTTCAAAACCGCGCAAGGATTTTTTCGGAGCTTTGAAAGGTATTGGGAAATTTACAGAAGAAGACCGGATGGAAGACAGGTTTTAATGAGATACATAATTGATTCATCAGCTTGGATTGATTACTTAGAAGGTGGGCAGTTGGGCGAAAAAGTAAGAAAATTAATACTTGGTGATAATGAGATTTTGTCTCTAAATTTAATTGTTGCAGAAGTGATAAGTTATATTAAAAGAAAAGAATCAAACGCAGAACTTGCATACAACGCAATAACTACAAATTCAAAAATAATTGAAATAAGTCCTGACGTTGCAAAAAGAGCTGGGTTGTTCCATGCAGAGATTAGGAAAAAAGTTAAGAATTTTGGTTTGGTTGACGCGGTAATCTTGATGGCTGCGCGGGATAAAGGCGCGAAGATATTGACAGGAGATGCTCATTTTAAAAATTTTAAAGAAGCTGTTTTTGGTTGATTTAGTAAGATTCGCACAAATGATTAACGCGTGAAAATCGCAAAAACAAAAACTCAAATGTCTTAGAATATTGATAACTGATTCAGTGTGGTCTTCGGACAGCGTTGAGTCTTCATTTTCTAATAACTTACCTAACCCACAGCCCTAACTAACTCAAATAATTATCACAAATCCAAACAATATATCCTGATTGATTTTATTATTAATCTTTTGGGGCGAGCATGTTACGTGTGGAGTACTGTGCTATGATTAAATGCCATACGTGACTGCGAGAAGTGGCTGCAAGTGAAGCTATTTTTTCAAAAATTATATACTATGAATTAATCTTGTCGGTTGAGCAATTACATGCTGGGCTATTTTTGGATGGCTGTTTTTGTTTGATTACTAACCCTCATAAAAAATCTCTAAACTTTCTGCGACAGAATTTCCTGCTTCGTCAAAGACTTGGAAGTTGATTCTGTTTAAGCCGTCGTTAAGGTTGATTCGTTTTTCGCAGGCGCCGTCGTTGAGGCGGGAGCAGAATCTTGTTTCGCGGGGGCGGCGGTCGTCGTAGTTGATGTAAGTGGCTTCGTCGAAGTTTTGTTCTGTTATTTCAATTACAATTTCTGCGCGGTTTCTCTCAATTGTATAGTCAATGGCTTCTATAACTGGGAAAGTTGTGTCAACTTCAAGCCATGTTTCTCTTGAACTTACGGATTGTCCGACGCGGTCAGTCAAAGCGAAGTAGTAAGAAATTGAAGTGCCGTCGTAATCTCCGAGCGGGACAGTTGTTAAGCATGTTTGCTTGTTTCTGTCTTCAAAACAATCTGCAAGATTTAGAACTTGCGAGCGCTCTCCGTAAATAGAGTTTCCATAATACAAAACCAATTCTTCAGGGTTTAGTTCTGTGAACTGGACTTCAAACAAACCAGAGGCAAATCCTTTTTTCGGCTCTGCTTTTGAGATTTTTGGTTTTTTGGAATCTGTAAAGACCTGGACATTTTGTGAAACTTCGTTTCCTGCTTCATCACTTACAGTTATCGTAATATCATGGTCTCCATCTTTGAAAGAAATCTTTTTTTCGCAAAGCCCGTTTACAAGTTTTGTACATATCTTCTTTTTTCTTGGCTTTGATTCTAAATTGTCAATATAGTTTACTTCTTTGAGAAATGGTTCTGTTATGTCAATTGTGAAGTAAACATATTTTCCTTCTACGTTGTGTTCAAGAGAGTTTATTATTGGAAAAGAATAGTCGACTTCTAATTCCTCGGTTCTTGATTCGTCGAGGTTTCCGGCGAGGTCTGTCAGCGAGACGTAATATTCTATTTGCTGGCCGTCGTAAGCAGACAGGTCAACGTTTGTTTGGCATTCGTAATTTTCACCATCATTAAAGCAATCTGTTCCAATGTCTACTTGATGCGTTGTGAAGCCGGTTTGGTAATTTCCGAAGTGGATGGTGAGTTCGTCTGGCGCTGGTTCTTTGAATTCAATTTCAAACAAGCCAGAAGCGAATCCTTTTGTTGAGCGGATTTGCGGGTCTTTGCTGTCGACGTAGAAGAGCAAGTCATAGAAAACTGTGTTGCCGTTTTGGTCGACAACTCTGAATGTCAAGTCGTTGAGTCCTTCTTCAAATGTTCGCGAGTTTGAGTAACTTGAGCAATCGCTGCAGATGGTTGTCCACCTTCGCGGGTCTAAGTTGTCTTGGTAATGAATGTCTGATTTTTCGCTTACTTCTAAGCTGAGGAAAACAGAGCGTTGAGTTAGGACTTGGTTTTCAGTTGGGGAGAAAATTGTTAGTTCTGGTGGTTCGGTGTCGAGCCCAGGTCCGCCCGCTCCGCTTCCAAATCCACATTGGGGCAAGCCATCACAGTTATGAAAGTTAGAAGTATAATTTCCCGCCTCAGTCATTAGCACGCAGACAATGCAAGTTGTTGATTCACATTGGTAAGTTATTTCTCCAAAAACATCGCTGAGATATTCCCCGTCACCCAAACAACCGTGCGCATAACCGAGAACTAAACTTTCTGAGGCATCTGTTCCGCTTGAACATCCGCTGTCGTCAGGGAAGTCGAAATCTCCGTCTAAGTCATTATCTATTCCGTCATTACATTGGGCTGCTGAAACAAACGGAAGCAAGACCAAGCTAAGCAAGAAGAGCGCTGCGAGTTTTGCTGTTTTTCTTTCTGTCATTTTGTTTTCTGTCTGCGAGCGAAAAAGGAAAAAGGAAAAATAAAAAATAAATTTGGATTTTAGATGACTTCTGCCCAGAAGAATAACTGTCCTTCGTCGAAATCTCCGTTACATGGCGCTGGCAAATCAAGCTTAAACGTTATTGATATATCAGCACCTGGCGACAAAGTATTTGATCCGTAGTAACCTCCTGGTAACATTGGTCCTGTTTGCATGATTTCATATACGTCATAGAATGGATTAGGATTGTTAAACCCAATACCATATCCAATTCCAACATAACTTTCTGCGTCTCCTCTTGGATCAAATGCAGTAGTGTAAGAACCTTGAGAAGCATAGTAACTGAATGCTTCTAAGCTCAATTGATTTGTTAAATCTCCTGTTGTTGGATGCCTACATACTACAACCCCATCAGAGCTATAAAAATCAGTTCCAGAGATAAACATGTCCATCATAACTCCTGAACCTGCTTCTGCGTCGTTTCCAACAGTTAGTGTTTCTGAATAACTTGTTGTTCCTGGCCTTACATCTTCGAATTCAATAGAACCATCTACACTTATAGCAACAAAAGGATTCAAGAACCACTCTTCATTTTCATCCATTGTTCCACTATTACCTTCAAAGTCGATTGCTTCAACAGTCATCCAGTATTCCCCCTGCATGAGGTCTTGAGTTTCAACAGTAAGCGCACACCGGTAATATCTTTGCATTAAAGGATCAATTGCTTCTCCAGTAAGATCTTCTCCCTCAATTCTAGCACCGCAGTCTGGTTCAATAACAGGAGAATAACCTGGATTCTCAACGCAAATAACCTCAATATCCCCTCCAGATCCTTGTGTACCTGAAATAGTACCATAAACTCCTTCTAAGTTATCCAATCCGTTTGCATCCATTACAAGAACATGCCAAACAATTTGTTCTCCTTCGAAAGCATAACTGCCTATTCTTTCAAATAAGAAATCTCCATCACCAGTGATTCTTCCAGGACTTGTAGCATCATCCAAAACAACTTTATGATCACATTGCCATACAAGAGGTTCGAAGTCTTGTGTGTCTATATCTACATCAATATCAACCCCAATCTCGGCGAGTACATTAGGAATTATAGAAATCGCTAAAAGACCTAATACTAATAAAGTAAGTATTGCTTTCATAATCTTTTTTCAAACCTCCTTTCAGTTATTAGTATAAATTGGTGAGTAGGAGTTCTATTTTGTGAGGTCTCTTTTTTTTGTGGCATAGTGTGAACTATTGTGTGAGTTATATAAACACTTTTGCACTTGAACGCAATATTTTTGTCGTCACTTTGAATTAATTAATATGTTGTCGGGGGAGATTAGTTGAAGATACAACTGATTAATAATAAAATCAATCTGGATAAGTGATTGGATTAGTGGATAATTATTTAGTTAGAGTTGAAGGGTTGGGTAACTTGTTGTATATAATTTTTGAAAAAATAGATTCACTTCCAACCAACTCATTAGATTAATAATAAAACCAATCGGATGTAATATTAATTGAGTTTTGGATAATATCGGATTAGTTGGAGTTGTGGAGGTGGTGGGTAACTTGTCTGGCTGTTGAAGAAGTTTGTAGTAAGTCGTTGTTAATTCTTTTTGTTACAACTTTGAAAATAGTAATATTATTTACCGTTAACCTTCTGCAAAATATTTTCTGAATAATGATTATCAAATAAATCTTAGCATATAATTTTTAAAAAATAGCTTCAATTTCAGCCAGCCCTCCATTAAATAATAAAATCAATCAGGACATGTTGACTGGATTTATAGATAATTATTTGGTTGGTTGGTGGGTTGGGTAACTCGTGTGAGCGTAGCGATTACACATTGAGCTTAGCTAAAGATTTCATTAGCGCAATCGTGATTAAGTTAAAATTAAATATGCTTGTTTGTTTGTTAGGTGATGAAAAAAGCTGGGCAGGCGACGATTTTTATTATTGTTGCGCTGATTTTAGTCGGGGGAATTGTTTTGATTAGCTGGTTGAAAGACGATAGCAACGTGGAAGTTGATGTCAGCGAATGTGAAGTTGATTTAAATTGTGTTCCTGAAAAATGCTGTAATTCAGAGAACTGCGTTCCAATGCGAGACGCTCAGGTTTGCACTAAAAATGACTACAAGAATTGCGGTCCTGGAAATCAAAATTTTTCTTATAACAACCCAAAGAAATGCGTATGCGAAGACCAAAGATGTTATGCTGTTCCTCTTTGAGAAAATACTATTCTAAATGAAGCTCCCCACCCCCAAATGGTTATCTCATAAACCAGGCAGTTTCTATTGGTGATTAGTGTAATTCTGGACTAACTAAAATTTAGCGTCCTAAAATAACCAGATAGAAAAGATTAAATTTAGGATGTTAAATTATCTGTTTCGATATTATCTTTGGTCTGTTTTTGTTATAATCTCTAATCATAAAATCAGAAATCTGGCTTTGGAATTGCGCAAGATTGTTTACTACGGCTGCCGAAAATCTTGGAAAAAAATATATACCTCCTGAGTAAAGGAGGACAATGATAAGGTGGTTTGAAAAACATAACAAGTTTTCGTGTGGTGTAACGATTTTGATTGGGGCAGTAATCTTTTATTTGTCTTCGAAAACTTTTGAACCAGGGACTGCTGGCACTAACTTAATTTCTATGATTTATCACATTTGCGCGTTCTTTTTCTTTGCGTTTTTCTTATCTATTTCTTTAGTTGGCGGGAAGAAAAAATTGTTTCTTGTTCTGGCATTTGCCTTGTCGGTTATTTACGGAATCTCTGACGAGTTTCATCAGTTTTTTGTTCCTGGGAGATGCACTTCGCTGTTTGATGTTTTTTTAGATTCGGTTGGGATTGTTTTTGCAATTATGGTTTATCTTATTTTTATTGAGGCGCGCGAGTGATGTATCTTATTCCGTAAGCTGCGTTAGAATCTTTGTGAGGTGTTAAGGCAAAAACTTCCCTGCCTGATAATTCTTGTTCAGAAGAAACACCAAACCTTTTGAAAATAGTTTTAGCTCTTTTACCTTTGAAATACAAAACAGAAGTTGGGCATCTTGTTCCCGGATACCAAATGTCTACTTGCAAGAATCTTTCGTTTGAGTCGGTGCGCTTGACAAATCTTGCTTCCTGAATTCGCGCTGGTCTGAGAGATTTTGCTCTTAGCTTGCTTGTACTTTTTGGAATGTCGGCGTAAGGCATTTTTTTATTAGTAGAATTGAGTATAAAAGAATTGTTGTTCGGGAGAGTTTACAAAAATGTTTTGATACAAGTTACCCAGCCCAAACCAACCAACCAAATAATTATCCACAAATTCAAATAACATCATGCTCATGGTTGGTTTTATTATTTAATGGGGGCTGGCTGAAATTGAAGTTATTTTTTCAAAAATTATATACTAATAATTATTCAAAAATATTTTTGGTGGGAGGTTGGTGGTGGGAAATAATTTTGCTATTTTCGACAAACAAATCGAAAGATGTATAACTAACCTTCTGTTATAATTATAGTTATGGCGAAGAAGAAAGACCCAGAAGGATATTATTCTATAGCTGCGCTTATTGGAATTATTGTAACGCTGGTTTTGCACTACTTTTTCCTTTCGCAGTTAAACCTTCATTCAACGTTGCATGTTACCTTGGGAGTTTTTATATTTTGTATTGTAGTCGGAGCGCTGTCCTCGTTATTAGAAAGAGTTTGGTAAACTGTTGAAATTATGCGCGAGGCAAAGTCTTTTATATTAATAATTTGTCTTTAAATTGTGCGGGAGTTCCAGATGAATCTAACGATTCTCCGAAACTCCTAAACCAAATGCGGGAGTTCCAGAGTGGTCAAATGGGCAGGACTTAAGACGTCTGTCGTCCGTCGGGGCGGCATAAGATAGGATTTCGTAAGAGATCCTGTGTGCTTAGTGCCTTCGCAGGTTCGAATCCTGTCTCCCGCATTTTAATCGGAAAGAAATCCCAACATCTTGCTACTTGGTAAATGCCGCCGCCTTGCCTTAAGATTATCACATAAACCAGAGTCGATTGGGATATGTGCTGTTGATGGCGATTGTTTTTTGATTTTTGAAGCCCCGTAGCTTGCTGCGATTGAGAGCTTCACTATTGAACGAAGGAAATATTATTGGGATGTGAATTGTGCCTGTGGCAAACAACTTCGCGAAGCGAAGCTATTATAGTTTCTTTGATGCGTGCAACTTTCTTTTCTAAAGAAAGTCGTACTTCTGGATCCTGTCTCCCGCATGTTTCTCTATCACGATGCTGTAACCTTATCGTCATCTCCCCGATTTGGCTAGGAATCTGATAAGGTTCAATAGTTTGTTTCTTTTCAAAGGAAGAATTATTCCTGCCATTTCTGCAGGCGTTTTTCCTTCAAGTTCTTGGTGTGGATTTATAAA
>JAHISS010000014.1 GCA_018817905.1 Nanobdellota archaeon | reverse complement strand
TTTACGGCAACTACGAAAAAAAAGTCAAGCCCCTAAAGGACGCAATCCAAGTTGGAAACAAAAAAATAAAAATCCTTCACGAAAGAAAACCAGAAAAACTTCCCTGGAAAAAACTAAAAGTCGACGTTGTTGTCGAAGCCACTGGAGCATTTCGCGACCCAAAAGACGCAGCAAAACACATTAAAGCCGGAGCAAAATACGTCTTGCTGACAGCTCCCGCCAAAGAACACAAACCAGACATCACAATTGTCCCAGGCGTCAACCACGACCAGCTAAAAAAATCCCACAAAATAATCTCAATCGCATCCTGCACAACAAACTGCCTCGCCCCAATTGTCAAAATTCTCGAAGACAATTTCGGAATTGAATCTGCTTTCATGACAACTGTCCACGCCTATACTTCAAGCCAAAACTTAGTCGACAGCAGCGCGAGAAAACCAGTAAGAGGCCGCGCTGCAGCATTAAACATCATCCCAACAACAACCGGCGCGAGCGAAGCAGTCATCGAAGTCATGCCCGAACTAAAAGGAAAAATCCAAGGAACAGCAATCCGCGTCCCAGTTGCCTGCGGCTCTATAATCGACTTAACCGCAAAACTAAATAAAAAAACCACAGCCAAAGAAGTCAACGCATTATTCAAAAAATACTCGGAAGGAAAAATGAAAACAATCCTCTCCTACACCGAAGAGCCGCTCGTCTCCTCCGACGTCATCGGCACAACCTATTCCGCAATCTTCATCCCCGCCGAAACCAAGGTAAACAAAGATTTAGTAAAAGTCCTCGCCTGGTATGACAACGAATACGGCTACAGCTGCAGAGTTGTTGATGTTATTGGGATGCTGAGATGAAACCCAGGCAAATAAAATCTCAAATAAAGAAGCTTACAGAAGAATTCGGTTTAAAATATAATCCAGCCTGGTTCAAACAGGTGTGGATTTCTAAGCGGCATGCAAGATACTTAGAATATGTTGGCATGTGCACTGATCCAATTTATACAAGATTTGGAAAGACCATAGAAAGAAGGATTGATAACATTGATAAGTTTGAAAACTCAAAAGAGTTTAAGAAAATAAAAAACGAATATAGCGGTCAGGCAATTACAAAAAGTGAAGTTATCAAAGGGATAAAAGCCTGTAAAAAGATAAAAAATAAAAATCTGAGAAAAGAATTTCTAGATTTACACAAAAAGATTCTCTCTAGTTTGTCAGAGGGAAATTTGGCCTTGTTAACAGAAACAAAAAATATCCGAGAAAAAGAAACCTTGCTAAAATCATATTTAAGACACGAATGGCTTCACCTTTTTTTAATTAAAAATAAAATTTACTATAAGTCAATCTCTGAATCTTATTGGAAATATGATGAAGGTTTAGTAACTTATTTAGAATTTTACATTGATGGGAAACTGTCTAAATTAGAGTCTGAAAAAAAGAAAACAAAATATGCTTACTTAAAGAAATATTTCGTTTATGCGATCAAGTTTAGAGAACTACTAAAAGATAAACCAAATTCAAAGGCGAGGAAGAAAGTGCTTTTTGATTTGATTAAGAGGTTAAAATGAAACCCTCTCAAATCAAAGCCCAAATAAAGAAACTCGCGAAAGAATTTGATTTGAAATACAATCCCGAATGGTTTAATTTTATGTGGATAACAACAAGACAAGAAATCCTTACAGAATACATCGGGGATTGCCCCGACCCAATTTACATGAAATATGGTAAAACTCCAAACGAAAGAATAAAGAACATTGATAAATTTGTTAATTCGAAAGATTTCAAATCGTGTTTGAAAAGAGTCGGCGGACAAGTTACATCTCGTAAAGAATGGAAGAAAGAACTAAAATGGTTTAAAAAAATAGAAGATATTTCCTTAAGAAATGAATTATTAAAATTGCATTATCAGATTAAAAAGAAATTAGACAAAACAGAACACCTTGCTCTTCTGACAAAAACAAAAATAATCAAATGGAAAAAATGGATGATGACGCATTGTTTAAGACATGAATGGATTCATATTCTCCTTGATAAAAATAAAGTTCAGTTCCAAGAAATAAATAAAAAATATTGGCCTTATGACGAAGGAATAAACGAATACCTGGGCTGTTATCTTGATGGCACCCTGTCAAAATTAGAAAAGTTTAGAGATAAAGAAACCTATCCGATGGAACACAAGAACTGGGTTTATGCTATTAAACTTAGAGAATTATTGAAAGAAAAAAAGACGCCAAAAGAAAGGAAGAAGGCACTTTTTGATTTGATTAGAATGTTAGGGAAATAGTTGTTTCTTTGGAGTTACTACAAAAAGGAAAAGTTTATATATTCTGATTAGTGGAATTTTTTATGAATGAAGGTTCTGAAAGTTGGAATGAACGATTAAGACGATTGCAAATAAATAGTGGTAAGTCTATTGGCCAACTAGCAAGAGAAACAGGAATTCCTAGGTCAACCCTTGGGGATTATGTGCATGGAAAAATCACAGACTTGAATAGAATTTCTCCAGAAAGATTGGATGCTCTTTATGAATTAACTAATGACGAATGCTTTAAGTACGAAAGAACTAAAATTGAAATGCCTGAAAGAACGCCTCAATCACCTGAAGATTTCGAGACAATGACTGGAAAAATCCTGTCAAATATAATGAATGAAGGAAAATCAGGAATAGATAACTTGATGGAACAATTTACTGAACAGATGACTGGGGGGCAAAAGTTAGAAGCAGGATTATTGAAAGCTCAAAGATATAGGCCAACGCCAGAACAAAGAGCTGGTGCAATTATGGAACTTTTAGATGTGTTGAGTGAAGAAGTTGATTACTTCAGAACAGCTCCCAAAGTAGAAAAGGATGTTTTAGTAAAAAGACTACAAGAAAATCCAGAAAGTTTTGGTTATGCTACCCAAATGTTGGGTATAATCTATAGCGGAAAAAGTTTAGATACTTGGATGCTTATGGCGCAACCACCTTCGCGATTAAGAAACTTAAGGAGAGATAAATAAAATGGCAAGGCGCGCAAGATTTCACGAAAAAGGAGAAGGATTAGCGTTGATTGAGTTGGCAAGACAATATCCGCCGATGCACGCTGTTAGGGAATACGTAACAAACAGCTTAGACGAAGCTATTCCTGGAATCCCAATAGACATTGCAGTTATGGCAAATCCTCTTGACAAAAGAATGATAATTTCTGATAACGGAAACGGCATGACTTTTGCAAAATTAGATAGCTTAGATAGTTGTATTGGTTATGGTGATAAAAGAAATAAATGGGACAAGAGAGGAGAAAAAGCTCTTGGATTGTTATCTTTCGGTTCTATCGGAAAAAGACTGCACATCATCACAAGACCTTTTGATGGAAAGGGAAACTCTGCATATTTTTACCAAATGTGGGAGCTAAATGAATCCAAAGGTCAAATACCAACGACCGAACCAGTTGAGTTAACAAGAAGAGAAGTTGAAAGAGATTTTTATGGTAACTTTCCTCACGGAACCAGAATGATTATTGACTTAGTAGACCCTCACACAATGGAAAATGTTTTGACTCAAGCTGCTCTTAAAGAATGGTTAAGAAAATTATATACTCCTGCTTTGAGAAAAGGAATCGCAAATATTAACCTTGGAAGATTGGACAAAAGAAGCAGAGGACTTAAAGCAGAATCCTTAGAACCAATAAATTACGAAAGAGATTCTTCCGTCTTATTGTTAGATGAACCTGATTATAAAGTTGCAATAAAAAGTGAAGGAGAGCCAAGTGTTTTAGAGCTCTTGCTATTTGTAGACCCAGAAGCAGCTTACGACAAAGTAGCTGTTCATTCAAAAGATGTTCTTGTTTATGAATCTTTAACAGAACTTGCGGAATTCGGCAAAAGTCCTGTCTGGACATCTGGAAAAGTTTCTGGACACATAAATGATAATTTTAACAGATTGGTTTTAGGAAGAGCTGGAATAGACAGAACCAGCAATGCTTTCAAAGCATGGTATAACGCAATAAAAGAAATAGAAGAAGAAATCAGACCAATTGTAGAATCCAAGAAAAAACATGGAAGAAGACTTAAAGAAGAAGGCCAGATAAAAACTGCTTTTGATGCTTTCGCTGATATTTGGAAAGAATTTGCACGGCCAGATTTAGGAGAACAATTTGCTCGAGGAGATGGCGGTGAATTGCTGCCTGTTGATGGAGCAGAACCAACTAAGAAAAGACAAACTCCTGGAGAACCGAGAGAACCAAGAGGCACTCCAACAGGAAGACCACCTGGGCCTGGAACATTTAGACATGACCCGAGCGGATATCAACAAAGAGTTGTTCCAAGAGGCGGAGCTCCTATCGGATATCCTCAGCCTGTAGATTTTAATCGCACTGGAGAAGGCCATTTAAGAAAAAAAATAGTTGATTTAGGGGGAAGTCCAAGAATGTTATTGAACGAAACTCACGAAGATTATCAAATTAGAGTGGATGCTAAAGACAAAACTGTTTTCGTGAGATATCTTGTTGATTTAATCGCAAATGAATCAGCAAACTACGAAGTTCAAATGTTAGAAATGCAGGGAAGACTTGTTGGAGACAGAACAGAGACAATAAGTGCAATACTACAAAAAGAAGAGATGTTCAAATTCCGTGCTTTGAAAAGGCTTGGAATAAAATGAGGTGGGGAACTAAATAAAATGGCTAAAAGAAAATACACAAAAACTGCAGAAAAACCACTTTCAGAAGTTATCGCTGGCAGAAAAGAGCACTACTTGGGCCTGATGGAACAAAGCTTGACTTCATTCCAAGACAGAATGGGAGAGTCAACTGCTAAGCTGATGAACAGCATGAGTAGAGCTCTTGACGAAGCCTACGACAGCAGAAACCTCGAACAGATTGAAAACAGCTTGAGCAAGTGATTACTTTGTTAAGCAGACCTACAACTGGTAAGTTAGAAGAAACAGCTGAGACTTCGTATGAACCAAACGTTGACAGAAGACCAAGGTTGACAAGGTACAGGTTTAGGAAAGCGAGAGATAGAGGCATGACTAACGAAGGCATAAAGGCAAAGTACAGAATGGACTCGCCTCAGCAAATCAG
>JAHISS010000083.1 GCA_018817905.1 Nanobdellota archaeon | reverse complement strand
TTTTGTTAACCCCCTTTCAGTTAATTAATAATAATTGAGATTATAAATAATCATTGAGGTATATAAAACTTCAGCATTAACTTAGAGTAGTTACAAACAAGAATAAGAAGAAGAAAAAAATAAAAAGATGTAACTGAAAAGCGCCCCACCCCCTACAAATGATTATCTCATAAACCAGGAGGTCTGGTGGTGGATGGTTTGTTATTTAATCATATAATCAAAAATCTGGCTACAGTTACAACTAAACAAAAAAATAAAAGAAAAAAAATAAAAATAAAAATAAAAATATGCAGTTATCTACAAACTGGGTGTTCTGGTGGATGCATTAATGCGTTCGCAAACAAGTTCAAGTCTGTCATGTCTACATCACCGTTGTTATCGTAATCTACATTCCACGAGTAGTCTTCTGAATACACAAGTTTTGTAAATGGTGTGACGTCTAAGAAGTTCACAGCTCCGTCTCTGTTCATGTCGCCTTTACAGTCTTCAGGTTCAGTTGGAATTTTTAGGTATATGCATATTGCTGGTTTTCCTAACAACTCGTCTACAAATGCGTTCAGGTCTTCTGAATTTACATTACCATCGTTATTGCAATCTAATTTCCAAGAGTATTGTCCCTTCCAAATAGCCCAGCCCAGTTCTTCTCTAAATGGAACAATGTCTAAAAAGTCCACAACGCCGTCTCTATGTATGTCTCCCCTGCATTCCTTTATCATATTATCTGTTGAGCTTGCCTTTACCGTTAAGTCTGATGGTTTCTCAGATGGTTTTGACGGTGCTACTTTCAATGGCCTACATTCTGCTTCTGTTGGGTTACTTAACAAGTGTACAAATGGATTTAAGTCTGCCATGTTTACAACAGTATCGTTGTTGCAGTCTGCCTTCCAAAAGGATTCTTCGCTAAGAAATGGACTAAGCAACGCTTTTCTAAATGGAACAATATCCAAAAAGTTAACTTTTCCGTCGTCATTCATGTCGCCCTTGCATTCTTCTTTTGGAGAAACTAAATCAGCAACTGGTTTCATCTTTCTCGATGATGTTGAACTCACTATCTTCGCTGGTTTTTCAACTACAGCTGATTCTAAGTTCACTGTTGCTGGTTTTTCAACTGCAATTGCAGCTGGTTTTTCAACAGCCATTGTTTTTGTCCCAATCATTGGAGCGGCAAACACCAGGCCTGTAGCCAACAAAAGCAAAAATACTAATGCTAAAATTTTCTTCATTTTTTGTTTACCTCCTTACAGTTCTTAAACATTTTCACTTCTATTAGTTCTACTTTGTTTAACCAATTTTCCCTTATTATTTTAAACATACTATTTTAGAGCTCTTTGGCAGGTTATAAGTCTTTAGCACTCGGGGGGAGTAGATACAAACAGAAAGATTTGTGGCGGGATTTGGGAAGATGTTCGTTTAAACAAAAGGTTGGGCTGGGGCGAGCAATTACGCGCGAAAATCCACAAACCAAAAACTTAAATAATCTAAAGAATAAAGAATATTGTTAATCGCCCAGTATGGTCTTCGGGCAATGCTGAGCCTTCATATTCCTTAATTGATTATCTTATTCACCATTTTATCAAGAGGCACGGAAAAATTACATACTTGTCTTAATGCTTGTGAAGAACTGCATTTGAAATAAGCATTACCTACTTTCTTCCCTAACTTTTGGGCAGTTTTTATTATTGGAGCGAAATCCTCATCACCGCTAACAATAATTGTGGTGTCATACAGATTTTCATAAGCCCCCACAAGAAAGTCATGAATAAGCATAGCATCATCTCCTTTCACTACAAATTCAAAACAACCATCTTTCGTTTTTACTTTTCTTAATGCACACAAAACCACATTCAAATTACCCAACACACCCAAACCCTAACTAACTCAAATAATTATCACAAATCCAATCAATATATCCTGATTGATTTCATTATTAACCATTGGGGGGCTGGCTGCAATTTAAGCTATTTTTTCAAAAATTATATACTAAAATTTAGGAATTTCTTTCAACATATCAAGAAATCTTTGGTGCTTCCAATATCTCTCTTGGTTTGTGTCTAAATCCAACGGGGCGACATAGTAGTAAGCTCCAACAAGGTTTCTTCCCCTCACTAGTTCATTAATTAGTTTTCGATAATTAATTTTCCATCCCCTCTTTTGCGTACTATGATAAAAATTTCCCCCGTCAACGAATATCGAAACTCTTTCTTTGTTTTTCATAAAGACTGAAAGATAAACAATATTAAAAATTCTCCTTCCTTTAATAATTAAGCCGAGGTGGCTGAGTGGATCGCGCGTGCTTGGAGACAAGGGTTACAAAGTGCAGCAATTCGTAGAAAATTCGTTCAACGAACAATCATTCGCAACTCGCAATCAGAGGGCTTGTGTATTCGGACTTTCTCAACGGAGGCATTTGGATTCTTAATTTATCTCCATCTTTTTCAAATACTAAAACAATAAACCAGTTATTTCTATAATTCTTACATTCTATTGAAACGCTGTCTACGGATTCCAACAAGGTTTTTGTGACAGCTTCATTCAAGGCTGAGAAAAATTCAGTTGCATGGAAGACCTCAATGCCTACTATTGACTTGTTTTTATCAATATCAATGTTTAGGAATTCTGAGAATTCCACAGTTTCAGAAGGCTTGTGCTCACTGTCGTAGATGGTGAATATATCATCTTCCTCGCTGTAATGTTGTTTTATCATATTTATTCCAGGGTTTCAGAGTTTTTTAAACTTTCTCTCCTTGTAATTTTTCAGGGTTTGTTTTCCGATTGGGTAAATTGTGATTATTCTTATTTTTTCTGTAAATTTCAAGACATAAACTCTCCCCGTTTTAGAGATGTATACAAAATAAAGCTTATATCTTGTTTCATCTTGCTCTCTTTGTTTTTCAACAAACTCAACATTGCTGCAATCAAGAATCTCCTTTTCCATCTCTTCCTTTGAACAGCTGTTTCTAAATTCGAGATAATCAATTGGCTTTCCCCATTCAAATCCTTTTTCCTTATATTCTTCGATTAGTTCTTTTACTTCTTCTGAATAGTTCTTGGTCATTTACAGATAATGAAGGAAGAGCTTTTATAATTTGTTGAGTGGACCGCGCATGCTTGGAGACAAGGGTTACAAAGTGCAGCAATTCGTAGAGATTAGTCATTAAAAGGAATTACCGAAGAAAACAGAGATTCCTGATACTGTATTTAGTATTAATTCAATAATTATTGAGGAAGCTATGATGAACGCCAAATGCAAGGCCCAAACCATAATGGCCTTATACCACTTTAGCCTAAACGCTTTGCGATAAATCCAGATTAAAAAGATAAACGCAGAAGCTCCTGCCCAACCAGTAAAGACGGCGTTGATTAAAGAGATTACAATGCTTGATGTTATGACTACGAATAAAGTTTTATGGAATTTAGCCCGACCTTTGAAAATTTTCACAGCCTTGTGAAGCGGAAAAGCTGAAATTACAAATATCCCTATTGTTATAATCGCGCTCAAAAGATTAAATGCCTGAATCATTTTTCAAACAGCGCTGGATTTTCTTTTACAAAACGATTGATTATTTTATCAACAAAAAACACTTCTCCTCTTTTCAAGTATAAGTATCCAATAGCAGACGCAAATACCGCTCCGATGCCGTCTACAATTAAATCCCACATTGTATCTATCAGTCCTGATTTCTGCATGCTCAATCCAAAAAACTGGTCCATTGCAAATTCAAAAATCTCCCAAACCGCGCCCAGGGCCATAGCAAAGCAAAATGAAAAGAAAGCGATTGTGAAGGGTTTAGCATTTATTTTGTCTCCCTTATACAAAACGTAAAGAACTATAAAGCCGACAAATCCAAGCGCAACACCTGAGCCTACATGCAGAACTACATCCCACCACCAATATCTAAGGTAATAATCTTTAACTTCTCCTAAGAACAATGAAGCAAAAACAAAAACCAATACCAATATTTCAAACTCAATAGGAATGTTAATCTTATATTTTTTTTCAAATAACTTAGGGAGAAAAGTAATCAAAAAATTTAACGTTATCATAAAAAGCAAAGTCCACCGCTTTTCATAAACAGAAAAAGCAAATGCAAGTAGGAGGATTGTTCTAATTATTAAAATTAAGAAGTGGTGTATCCTCTCTCCTGATTCTATTCTTTTACCAAAAAGAAAGGATTTTACTCTGCCCATTTTCACTCAAAATTAACAAAGTAAAGAAGTTATTTAAATGGTGTGGGCATGCAAAGTAAACATTTTAATCGAAAAGAAATCCCAACATCTTGCTGCTTGGTAAACGCCGCCCAACTCCCAGAGCCAGTTCTTATTTGTCATTCTTTTACTAAACTGACTCAGCTCGCCCACCCAGAGATTATCACACCACCTTCCCGCCAGACCGATGGAATAATCTGTGTTGTTGATAATGATTGTTTTTTGATTTTACTTGTTGTGATTGGGAGATTCACTTTGACATTGCTTGCAAAAAAGATTTCATAATCTCCACCCTGCAATTAATGATAAAACCAGTCAATGCTACGATTCTCTTTAAGATGATTTATGAACTGGGCTTAACAGAAAAACATAAACTTTTATAGCGCTTTAGCTTTATTTTTCGATGGCGGCAAAAGAAGCAGCAATTGATGAGATAAAAGCTCTTGGCTTTTCAAGGTTCTTGCCCGAGGTTCATAAAAAGAAGGGCAAGCCCCCTGGGACAATTCACTATACAGGCAAGGAAAGAAAAGAAGAGGCAACGATAGACATTATAGATTACACGAAAATAAGCCTTGAGGAGAAATCAACAAAAAAAGTTGAAGACGCCTTTCCTTACAAAGATAAGAAGTCAGTAACATGGATTAATGTGAATGGAGTTCATGATATTTCTATTCTTGAAAAACTTGGAGCGAATTTAGGGTTGCATCCACTGATATTAGAAGACATCGCAAACGTTAACCAACGCCCCAAGGTTGAAGATTATGATAAAACAATTTTTGTCGTGTTAAAAATGCTCGCCTATAACGAAAAAACTAAAGCCGTTCACGGCGAGCAACTGGGTTTGATCTTGCAGAAAAATACTGTTGTTTCATTCCAAGAACAGGAAGGAGATGTTTTTAACCCAGTTAGAGAACGCATTAGAAAAGGTAGGAAGGTTATAAGAAGCTCTGGAAGTGATTATCTTCTCTATGCGTTAATAGACGGCGTTGTTGATCATTACTTCTCAGTGTTGGAAAAAGTTGGAGAGGGCATTGAAGAACTTGAAAAAGAGTTGATTACTCGGCCTCAAACAAAAACGCAAGCCGACATGTATCGCATAAAAAGGGAGCTTATTCTTTTGAGAAAATCTGTCTGGCCGCTGAGGGAAGTAATCGGAAGCTTGCACCGCAACGAAATGAAAATAATATCCAAGCAGACAAAGCCGTACTTTCGTGACACGTATGATCACACAATCCAAGTTATTGACACCATTGAAACGTTTAGAGACTTGCTTTCAGGAATGCTTGACTCTTATCTCTCAGCGATCAGTAACAAAATGAATGAAACAATGAAAGTCCTGACGATAATCGCAACTGTCTTCATACCCCTCACATTTATAGCAGGAATCTACGGAATGAACTTCGAGTTCATGCCAGAACTAAAAATTTGGTGGTTCTACCCACTCGTATGGTTAGTAATGATAGTCCTCGTAGGATTTATGCTGTTTTATTTTAGAAGGAAGAGGTGGATTTAGACATGTCTAATCTTCATATTCTAAAAAAGGATCTTTCATGGCTACAGCATAAGCTTTAGAATCTCCGACGCCAACATACAAAACCGCTGTTCCGTCATCTTTCCTAACAATACCCCCGGGATAAACTACATAAAATAAATCAGGTTTCTTTGCTTCGTCTTCTGGCAAGTCCTCTCTTCTTGTTAATATTTTAACCTTGGAAATTTCTCTTTTCTCGTAATCAAACAGAAAACTTATTGGGTAATAATGTCTTATCTTTCCTTTGGCGTAGCGCGCTACATGAGCTAAGACTCCCCACTTTCCATTTTTTAATTTGTGGATTTCATTTACCCCGCCCCATTCTCCTTCTGCAAAAATTCCTTGTATAGCCACAGTTTGAGACATAAGCCTTGGTTTTAATTCGTCAAGTGAATTTATTATTGCAAATCCTATTTTGCCCCTTCCGCCCCCATCTCCTTGCAATCTTGTAAAGACTCCAATCTTTTCATTTGGTAAATCTTTAAATCTTATTCCTTTCATGCCCCATGGCCCGTTCCCAAGTTTACTCAAATAAAAAACATCTTTTCCAGCGTAAAAGGCATTTCTGTAACTTAAAAACTTGCGCGCTTTTTTCTGCACTACTTCCACACCCCCCACGATAATTTCATTTTTGAAGGGGAAAATAAAAGGGTCTTGCAAACTGAAGATAGGCATTCTAATGTCTGCCTCCCATAAATTTTCTTTTTTCTGAAAGAATATTGCTTTGGTGTTCCTTTCATCGCCTCGGGTTTCTACCCTTCCAAGCAGATACTCTTTTCCACTAACCAAAAAGGGAGATGTTACATTGTAAACATCTTGTTCCATTGCCCTAGAAAATATTAACTTCTCGCTTGAGATTATTCTACCTGGTTCGTAGCTTTCCAATAATTTGCTGATTTTTCCAATGTTTTCACTTGACATCGCCAGTTAAACTTAAATGCTGAATCTTTCAGTTGTTAGAAACAACTGAAAGGAGGCCTAAATCGAAATGAAAGGAAACGTAAGTTTTTCTTTTGGGCCTATTGCTTTGATAAATAAGATAGATAAAAAATTCAATTTCTTTGAGATGATATTTGGAGGGCTTGG
>JAHISS010000082.1 GCA_018817905.1 Nanobdellota archaeon | reverse complement strand
TCTTTCTTTATGCTAAAATGAGTGCAAATTTTTGTCCGGATATTAGGAAAAGATATAATATTATTTTTGCTGGATTTTATTTCCTTCAACTTTTGGAACGCGAACTCGTTTAGATCCATTTGCCTTTTTATCTTTTTCATCATTTTTTTTAGCCCATTCTTTCCAATAAGCTACTATTTCCTGATACCATTCCCACATTTCTCCATTATTTTCTCTGAGAAGTTTTTCAAAATTTTCTAGAATTTTTTTGTCTTTTTTTGTATCTGATGTAGCTCCCCTCATAAATCCGGCAATATACCAGACTTTTGCACAAGTTTTAGTCATATCTTCAAGTTGCACAACACTCGATCTTTCTTCTACTTTCTCACCACAACTACTGCAGAATTTAGAATGATCATCTGTTTCTTTCTCACATTTAGGACACTTCATTTTAACTTCTCCTTTATTTCAATCAAAAGTCTTTCTATCTTTTGCAGCCTAAACTCGTCCCGGATTTTCTGCCTGCAATATTCAGCCATATACATGCTGTTCTTAGCAGCTTCTTTTTTTAGAAATTCTTTTAGAGGAGTTTCCATAGAAATATGAAGATGTGAATTTTTTCCCATAAAATTTTTATTAATCTTGATTTTAAAAGAATTTAAGCAGTTTGTTATGGGAAATTGTAGGACAATAAATAATATCTCCTTAGTTTGCTTTTTTGGAGAGCTCTGTCAAATCTATTTTTTTTAATCCCTGAAGAGCTTTCAGCCCTTTCTTTGTGATAGAGTAGATTTTATTATAAGGATCTTCTTTATTGATGCAATTTATTAATCCTCTTTTTTCAAAATCTCTTAGATGTCTACTCATCTCACGTAAGCTTAATGATGTTTCTTTTTTCTCATTTAATTCTTTTCTTAATTTGTTTGACATAAAAGGGTCTTTTGGAAGATTAAGAAAAACTACTTTTCTTTGCGATCCTCTTAGGAGCCATATGATATTTTTATCTAATTTATACATAGACTTTAGGTAGACAAAAGCATATAAAGGAGAGATTGACATCAGATAGACAAATTTATATATAATATGTTTCTTGCATTAGTAGTAAATAAATTAGCAAAAGGCTTTTTAAGGTGTTTTAGCTTGTGATATTATGAAAAAGATTCAAATAAAAAAAGGGTTTCCAATTTATTCAGTCTTGATCATCTTAGGTTTGATTCTTGCTAGAACTCCGTTTGTAAATGCAGATGAGACCTCTCTATCAAATAACACCCATTTTATAGAATCCTTTAAACAAAAATATGGTTCTAATTGGATAATTAAATGGAATGAAATTACTGATACCCCTCATAGTATTCTTGGTTCATCGTATGATCTGGGCGTAGGGACAATAAGTAGTGAAGAAAAGGCGGAAATGACAGCCACAGATTTTTTATCAGAGAATTCTGATATGTTCAAGATAAATAATAATTTAAAATTGTTATCTGTAGAACAAGGAAATAATGAGTGGTATGTTGAATACCAACAATATCATCAAGATTTAATTGTCTTTAATGGACAGGCATTTGTCACATTATCAAACAATGGGGAATTAATTTCTACAGGTTCAGATATTTACTCTAGTGTTTATGTAGATGAGCCTTTTTTAAATAAAGAAGATGCAATAAAATTAGCAAAAGATAATTTTAGTAATACTCCCAAGGTGGAGATTAAAAAAGCTTTATTAATCATTTATCCTGGCGAAGATAATCAATATTATACTGTTTGGGATATCCAATTATTCTCAAACTCTCCCTTAGAAGGAAAAGAATATTTTATAGATTCTGTATCAGGTAACATAATATCAGAGAATAATCTTATTGTATCTGGCGATGAAGAGGATGAATCTAATGTCAAGAATAATGATAGTGAAGATAGAAATGGACAGATTATATTTCTTTTAGGGATTGTAATAATTATTGCTTTAGTTTTGTTAGTTCTTTATAGATATAATAAAAATAAACCCACAAGGAAAATAAAAAATGAAATTTAATCAATATTTAGTTTTACTTGTTGTACTTACATTTTTATTAGTTTTAACTTCTAGTTTTGTTGTTGCAAGCCCATCAGATATGAATATTACTGAAAAAGAACAGATGTTTAAACAAAAATGTGGCAATGGCTGGAAAATAGAATGGGATAATGAAACAGGTGCCCCTCACAGAATTCTTGGATCTTCATGCGAAATAACTTCCCAAATTAATTTAAGAAGTGTTAGTCAAAATTTAAGATCATCAGAAAGTAAAAGATTGGAAGAACAAACAATTGAGGGGAATCTTGAAGAAATAGGAAATATTTTTGGTGTTGAAAGCAAAAATCTTGTTCTAAAAAATTCTGATATCAGTGGAGATAAAAAGCGTATAGAATATCAACAATATTATGAAGGAGTACCTGTAGAATTTTCTAGTATTGGTTTTACTTTAGATGAAAATGGAGAAATGCTTATGGCTGGATTTGATTATTATAAAGATATCTCATTAGATACAAACCCAAAAATAAGCGAAACAGAGGCAGTTAAAAAAGCGCAACGTCGTGCAAATTTAGATGACGAATTATTAGACGAAGATTATTATATTAATAAAACAGTTTTCTTGAAACTTAATAGGTTAGATGGTACTTTTCAAAGTGAAATACCTATAAAAGAGCCAGAAGGGGATGGGGAATTTTTTGCAGCAGAAAAACCAAATATAGAAGATGAGAAGGGACTCGAAGAAAATTCTAGTTCTATTGATGAGGTGATTGAAAAGGAAATAACTGTGCCTTTTAAGGTGAAAAGAGAAGCTCCAGATATAGATTCTCAATTAGTGATATTGCCTAGAGATGGGGAAAACCAAATCGATAATAAACTAGCTTGGAAAATCACATTATTTTCTAAAGAACCTCTTGTTCGTGAGATTATTTTTATAGATGCAAATTCTGGAGATATTTTGAGAGAAGATAATTTAATAAAAGATGACTTCAGACTTTATGGAAATACTTATGGATATGTATATCCTACAAAGAAAAGTGATAGCCCAAAATTAAAATATCTTAATCGGTTGGATGGATATGCATACATTTATGATTCAGATTTTATGAATGCAGATGATTATATTGGATATACGTATTTAACAGACAGTTATTATGATACTTCTTGGGTAAGCGATGATTGTAGTAATGATTATGATTGGGGGAGTTGTGCAGATCCTTATGGAGTAGTAAGCGAAGAATTGGTTGGAGAATATGTTAAAGTCATAAGTCAAGATGGAGATTACTCTGTTGGGTCATCTGGTTATTGCAGTGATTTATCCTCTTCTTGTAATGCCAATATTATATTTGATATTGGGGCAAAATCTAATTGTTATTACCATACAAATTTAGTTCATGATTTTTATAAAAATAGTCCTATTTATTATAATGGTATGGATTACCAAATGATCTGTTATGTTGATTCTGGAAATGGTGTAAATGGAATGGCTGATGGATCAAATATTCATTTTGGTTCATGGGGAGGAGTGGATTGGGTTAGTGAAGCAGATGTAATTTATCATGAATATACTCACGATGTAATTTACCATGTATATGGTAACCACTTTATTGGTTGGGGATGTGGTAATTCTGAAGGTAGTGCAATGGATGAAGGATTAGCAGATTATTTTGGTGTTACTATAACTGGAGATCCAAAACAAGGAGCATATCCTTATGAAAGAGATGTGTCTGTAAATTGGAATTATATCACAGACTATGATCACAGTTCTAGTGCAGATTGCCATGAAAATGGAAAAATAATATCAAGTACACTATGGGATATAAGGAATACTATTGGGATAAGCAAAACAAATAGTTTGGTTTTTGAAGCTCTTAGAAATGTACCCCATCCAGATACTTTTGAAGAGTTACTAGAGAATATTTTAGTCGAAGATGATAATAATGGAAACTTAAATGATGGGACTCCTAATGGTAAGGACATATGCAGAACCTTTGCCAATCATGGTATGGATTTTGCAATATGTGAACAAATACTTGATTGTTCACCAATTATCACTTCCTATCCTCAAAATGCCCTAGTTTCGGACAATGTAAATATAGTTTGGAACAATAAATGTAGTGTTTCTCAAACAAGAATAAGATACTGTTCTCCTGGATTTAGCTGTTCTTATTCTAACTATGAGTTCTCAACCCCTTCTCAATCTGGAGGTACTGGAACATATCATGATACTATTTCTCCTGATGAGGTTGGTTGGTGGTCTTTTTTTATCCAATCAGTTTCAGACTCAAATAACTTCTACTCTGATATAAAATATATTAATGTTGAGAATGAACCGGTTATAGAGTTGACAAATCAATTTAGTGATAATGTGATAGATGAAGATGGTGATGGATTATATGACAATCTTATAATCAATGCTGGTGTGAATGTTATAGAAGATGGTTTTTATAGAGTAGAACTTAGTTTGTATGATACAAATTCAAATTACATATCTTGGGGGCATAATTATACTAATTTGAGTGTGGGACAGCAAGAAGTACCTATTCTAATTGATGGTACTTTAATAAGAAAGTCTGGATTGGATGGTCCTTACGTTGTGTACTCTGTCCGAATATATGACGATCAATATAATTTTTTAGATAGCTTATATCCAGAATTTAATACAGCAGCTTATAGTTATTTAGAATTTCAAAAACCTTCTGTTGAATTAGGGGATGAATATACCTCTTATGGAGAGGATGAAGATGGAAATGGGCTTTATGAGTATTTAGTTGTTTCATCGAGTATTACTGTTAACAAAGAAGGAGAATATAAAATATATGCTCTTCTAACAAATGAGAGCGATCAGTGGTGGTGTCCTTCTCAAACTGGATTAAATGATCAAATAGGTTTAGCATTGAGGCATGGAGAAATTATAAATGAATCAATAAAGAAAGAAGTTAATCAAGACGCCGTAGGTTCTGGTTATTGTAAATATGCTAATTTAGACTTGAATCTTACAAAAGGAGATTCAACTATCTCTATAAAATTTGATGGTAGAGAACTGAGAGGCAATGAAGTTACTGGTGATTTGTACTTAAAATATATTGATGTTTATGACAGCGATTTTAATTTTGTAGATACTAAAACTGATAGTTATAGTATTTCCTCTTATGATTATAATTTTTTTGAAAAACCCTTGCCACCGGAAGTTTCTATCTGGAGACCTTGGGAAGATTCTTGGTATAATAATGAAACCATGGATGTTTACTTGACAACAGATTCTCTTGCTTCTAGCATCGAAGTATTTTTAGATAAAGAAATATCTCTGAGAAGTTTTTGTAATGATTGTAATGAGTTATCATTTCAGTTAACCAATCTTGAAGAAGGAGAGCATAAATTAAATATATTTACTTCAGGATATTCTGATAATTCTGGAAATAAGTCTATTAATTTTAATATCGATACTAACTATCCGGAGATATCAGTTCAGTTCAGTAATGATGCTTTTGATGGTGAATCACATCTTGTAAGTCCTAACAGTCCCAACACTATTTCATACACTGTGGATGAATCTAACTTAAACTCTGGTGTTTTAGCCATCGCAGATGTTATTTCCTTAGGATCTGAAAACGAAATTGTTGAGGGAATTAAGTTTGTGCAATACTTATCAAATGATACTGCTGGTAGCATTTCATGGGATGCCAGCCAGTATAAGATTAGCAATGGTGTGGTAGTCTCTGAAATAATTCCAATATATCAAATTGAAGAGGGAATATATGAAGTAGAAGGTAGGATTTGCCCTAATCAGGAAGAGCTAGTATCTTCATTTGTTGACAATAAAGAAAATAGTTTTGAAAGAATAAATATTTTTGATTTCTCAAGAACGAGTCTAGAAAACAATGAAGGGTGTTCCTGGGTTAGTGCTAGATTTGATAAATCAACTTTAGAGTTTATCAATTTTTCATCAGATGTAGATATTGATGGAGATTCTATTTTTTATTACTACCCAGCAGATGGAGATTATTCTAATATGTATGTCTTAGATGGAATAAACCTTGTTAGGGAAGATGTTGAGGATAATAAAGAATTTGATGTTTACATTGCTGCTTACGATATGGCTTACAATACTGATTACACTATCAATAATTTAATATCAGATACAACGCCCCCAGCTTTAATTAACACAGATCCTTTAAATGGGACACAAGTTAATAAACTTGAAACTTTAATTATCAACTTAACTGATCTTCATGGTGTAAGTGAAGAAAACACAGAAATTACTGCTACTTTAAATGGCCTACCCTTCATAGATTTTAATATAAGTTATCTTGTAGAAGAAATTATTAATCCTCCAACTATTTCTTTCTCATGCTCTCCTAATACTGTTGTGCAAGGAGAAACGATAACATGTAATTGTACAGCAACAGATGATATTGACCCAAATCCTACTGTAGATTATGTAGTTAATCCTTCTACTTTAGATATAGGAACGTTTATGACAAGTTGTACCGCTACAAATGAAGCAGGAAAATCTTCTACTCTTAGTTTAAGCTATACTGTTCTATCTCTAGATGAGGAAGGACCTTTCCCTAGCGGAGGTGGAGGAGGCGGTGGTGGAGGTGGTTCTATAAAACAAACTAGTACTGCTATTATAGAGATTCAAAACCCTAGAAATGGAGATTATGTTTTTAGTATAAATGTAAAAGATATCTTGAATAATTTGGGTAAATATGAAATAACTATCGAAGATCTCAATGTGTTTGAAGATGTTGATACAAATATGCAAAACTTCTCTTTTGAATCTAATGATATTGTTAATGAAACAACAAAAGAAATTAACTTTAAAGAGAATAATAATTCTATTATCTCTTTTAATTGGGATTATAACATTAGTGATTTAGACTTTTCAAAAATTAGCGTTAATAAACAAGATGAAACTGCAATAGAAGGTTCTATTATAATTTCTGGTATTGACCTGACTTCCCAAAACCAAACTAAGACTGTTCTTATTGATAAAATAAGTTCTTCAGCAAATAGGTTGTGTATAAAAGATATGGGGGTGGCTAGCATCAGTGAGATCTCCGTTAATTGCGATGGAGAAAATGAAATATCACTTACCTGTCCAGGCTCTTCTGGGTCCTATGCATGCGAAATAATAGATGATACTTATTACAAAGTCTCAGGCTTGTCGCACACAGGAATTAAAGAATATACTTACACTGTACCACCAAGCCCACCACCTAGTGGTGGAGGTGGAGGAGGGGGCGGAGGCTCTGGTGGTGGAGGTGGTGGTAGTAGCTCAACAACAAGCATACCTAAAACAGATGGAACTGCAACAACTTCTTCTGATGAGAACATTGATACTCCTGATGAAGGTATCGTAGAAGAAGAACCACCACAAGAAAATAATACTCAAGAAGAAACTCGAACATTATTACAAAGAATTTTAGATTTTTTTAGAGGTGGAGCTCCAACTGGTGCAGCTATCACAGGAGCAGCCATTGGAGAAGATGGAGAATCAGGTAAAGGAAATCTAGGATTTGTTATAACATTTGGAGTTATAATTGTAGGAATTGTAGGGGTCTTGATTTGGCATAATAAGAAAAAGAAAACTGGGAAATTAAAAACTCCTAAGTAGAAAGTTATTTATGTTAGTTCTTATTTGATTTTTAATGGTATTTGAAATAATATTGGGAATTGGAACTTTGTTAATCTTGGGATTTCAAGTATGGATTTTATGGAGGCAAACAGAGATTATCAATTCTCAGAAAGAAATCGCGAAAGACCAGTCTACTTATTTAATGAGGAAAGAAGATCCTCAGATTGATGTACAGAAAAAAGAATATGAGGAGGATAAACTAATTTTAAATCTCATCAATATGGGTGGAACAAAGGCAGTTGGAGTTGCACTAAAAACTGAAGTTCATATTGTTAATCCAGAAATAATAAAAAAAGCGAGTCAGGTTTTAGTATCTAGTCATGGAGATTGGGATATTAATAAACAGTTTAATTTTAAGGATGAAGAAAAATCTTATTCTTTAGGCTCTTCTATTATTGAGATCTATCATGATAAGAGTAAGTATCCTGAATTAGAATTAAATCAGAACAGAAAATTTACTCAGGAAGTTACCTTTGGACTTTATGATAAAAAAGAAAAGTTTCCAACACCCTCAAAAACTATAACATTTAAACAATTAATTGTTTTGCTTAAGAAAAATAATGTTTTAGGTTGCGAAATAAGATTAAGTCTCCTATATAAGAATCTTTCAAATAAATTAGTTGAAGAACAACAAATTGATAAATTCTATATTATGCCCCCAAATTTAAAATCTAAGTTTTTATCAGAACTAAAAGAAGAAGATAGATTGAAGGGGGGAATGAGATATGTTCCAATACATCCTTTTTTGAAACAAGAATTTAATATATCTAAATCAGAAGAAACTTATCGTTCAATAAATCATTGTGAGAGATAAAATGAGGGGATTAAATAAAATGTCTTTACAAAAGTTAGAAAGATTTGCACAGATAGCTTTGATTTTATCTGCTATTCTTATGTTGTTAGGGCAGGGAGTTTTATTATATTCTCAGCAAAGAGATCTTGAGTTGGAAAGGGAAATTATAACAGGAATGTCTATTGAAGTAAAGTTTCAGGAAGTAAGGGCTGCTATGAATGAGGCTTTATTAAGATATATAATTGGAGTTAATCCTCAGATAAAAGAAGATTTAGATTCTTTAAGTCTCCAAACAAATAGAAGTTTTACAGTTGAGCGAGCAATAAATGATTATTTTGATCCTGAAACAGAACTTATTCATTATTTTGTAGAAGTTGATAACTTAAATTCAATGAGACCTGAATGGGAAAAAAAGTCCATGGAATCATTAATTGCAGTTTTTCAATCAGATGCAGACAAGTTATTTTGGTTGAGATGGTTTGGAAATGCCCTAAACTTTCTTGCATTTGTATCTTTAATTTTAGGATTGGTTTCTTATTTTAAAGCTTTTAAAAGGAGCAGAGATGTTTCTTCTGATTTGTTTTAACAAATCTTTTTATAACCTGTTTCTCTATTAATTGTATGAAAAAGAGGACTAATAAAATCAATTGGAAAGTTTTAATCATAAGTTTAGTTGTCGTTTACTTAGTGGCTTTTGTTGGAAGTTTATTTACTTCTCCTGTTACAGACTCAGAATGGTATGATTCAATTAAGCCTTCTATTACTCCTCCAGGTTGGGTTTTTCCAATTGTGTGGAATATCTTGTTCTTTTTGATTGCATTATCTTTATATTTTTCCTGGAATAATGCAAAGAAGCTTGATGTAAAGAAAAAGATTGCTGTTGTGTTTGGGATAAATTTTGTTTTGAATATATTTTGGAGCGTTCTTTATTTTGGTTTGAAAAATCCTTTTTATGCTTTTATTGAGATTTTTGTTCTTTGGATTTCTATTGTTTCAATGATTTATGTGACTTATAAGATTGATAAAAAAGCTGGTTGGTTGTTAGTTCCTTATTTGTTGTGGGTGAGCTTTGCAATTGTTTTGAATTATTTGTCTGTTTGGATATGAACTTGTTCCAAGGAGTTTATCTTCTCCTGCAATTCCTTTACAATCTCTAAGATCCTGTTGAGTTTCATATCAAATGACGGATTAAATATCATAAATCTTACATAGCTGGAAATTGTATTAAAACCTGATCCTTTTGCCAGAGCTATTAATCTTTCTTTTTGCTCTCTTGCTAACTTAATATTGATTTTATCTTTAATCCTGCTCATCTTGTTTGTTATTTTGTTTACTTATTACTTGGATTCCTATTTTTTCCTCTTCTTTTTCTTCCTGTTTATCTTTGAGATGATCTTTTGCTAATCTCAATAATCTAATTTTGTTTTGATATTCAATATCAGAGAGCTCTCCTCTTGCAAATCTTTCTTCTAAGATTTCCAATGGTGACTTTTCTCTTTTTGCAATTTCGGGAATTGCATAATTAACTGCATTCATTGGATTTTTTTCAAATAACTGAGTTTTAATTGGCCTATTAAATGCAAAATCAATTGTTTCTTTCATTTGTTTATCAGAGACTTTTGCATAAATCTGAGTGGTTGTCACTTGGTTATGGCCGAGAAGATTGGCTACAGCATAAAGATCTCTGGTTTTATCATAAATATATGTTGCATAAAAATGTCTGAGATGATGGAATCTAAACTTGTAAACATTAGTGTCTTCTCTAAATTGTGTTTTCTTTTTGTATTTTATTTTATAATCCACTTCATCCAGCTTTGCTCTTTCTCGTGTTTCTGCAAACCAGATGTGAAGGGTTTTAGTTCTTAATTGAATATCTGGAGATTTTGCAGATGGTAAAAACCATTTGCCTCCTTCCACAATATCTATCCATTTCTTTATAGGAGAGATTGCTATCTCTGGGATTGGCACAATTCTGTCTTTTCCATAATTGCCTTGCTTTTTTCTGTTTGGATTTTTACTATCTCTAATTTTTATTATTCTTCTTTCAAGATTCATATCCGAAATTTGAAGATTACATACCTCTCTAACTCTTAAGCCACACATTAGGGCTACAAAGCAAGCAATAACACATTTAGGCCTAAACATAGATTCAAATAATTTAATTAATTCTTCTTTTGTGAAGATGTCTGGTAGTTTGTTTTTATTTCCCATTATAAGCTCCTTATGAGATTATTTATTTCTTCAATCATCATTAAGCCTGTATTACTTTCTCTGACTCTTTTTCTATTTGCAGATATTTGCATGGCTTTTCTGAAAGAAAGCTGACCTTTAGCAAGTTTTTCTTTAATGTCAGCAGGAACCCTTGTTGCAATCATCCAACGATAAGTAGTTGAGGGATTAAGCTTGTTTCTCATCATATAATCAAGAAGAATTGTTTCAGCTTTTGTAAGTTTTCTTTTTCTTTGCTTATTTTCAGGAACATTGCGTCTTCCATAATGTAATTTTCCATAAAAGAAATTTCTAACATGGGAGAACATAGGGATAATCTTATCTTCCTCGATTTCTGGAAGAAGACCCTTTAAGTCTTTTTTAATTTGATTTACTTTG
>JAHISS010000081.1 GCA_018817905.1 Nanobdellota archaeon | reverse complement strand
GGATTCTTGTTTGAATTCTTTGATGTTTTTTCCATCTATGAAAATTTTTCCCTTGTCCACATCATACAGTCTGTAGAGCAATTTTACTAACGTTGTTTTTCCACTGCCAGAGTAGCCGACTAAAGCAACGCGTTCTCCTGGTTTTATTTCTATGTTCAAGTTGTGGACTGTTTTGTTTTTGCTTTTTCCATAGTAGTCAAAGCTAACGTTTTTGAAATCTATCTTCCCATGTTTTACTTTTAGTTTGACGGCGTTTGGCTTGTCTTCTATGTCGTTTTTTATTTCATTGTATTTGAATAACGCATCAAAGTCTCCTAAAGAGATGTAGAATCCTCTGATTGAGTGTACAAAACCCCAGAGCGGGCCGATTATCCCAATGTAGACTGAGTAGATGAATGCAAGAGATCCGATTGTTAATTTACCATCTAAGAAGCTTAGGAGTGGAAAGTAGAAGATGAAGAAAGTCCCGATACCGACAATTAAGCTAATGCCGACTGAAAATAGTCTATCGTAGTTCCAGAAGTTTAATCTTTTGGCTCTTGAATCGTCTGCTAGTTTTGCGTATTTTTTCTCTATTAGTTTTTCTTTGCCGTAGTATTTTATTGAGTCGATGTTTGTGAAGACGTCTGAGATGTTGCCTTTTTCAAAGTCTTCTGCTCTGTTGACTTCAACGTGTGCTTTTTTCTGCACTTGCGCGATGAAGAATCCATATGTTATAAATGCCGCAGAGGTAATTAATAAGAGGACAGCGGCAGTCCATTCTAAAGCGAATAGGGAGATAGATACGATTATTATTTGTAAGAACACAGGGGCTAGGTTGAATATAAAAAAATCGCTTAGCCTTTCTATTGCATTTGATCCCCGGTTTAGCTTTGAGATTAGGGAACCGGTTTTGTGGGTCGTGTGGAAGTTGTGCGAGAGGCCCACTATATGGTTGAAGAATTTCTTCTTTAGATCAAAGATCATCCTCGAGTCTAGGATGTTTACTAGCGTGATTCTAAACCAGTGGTTTAGGACCTTGAGTAAGAGTATGCCTAGAAAGACGCCTGCTATGATTATGAGGGTGTTTACGTATGCAGGGCGGGCAATTGTGCCGGCTATGAACTCGGCGCCATCATCGAGGATTATCTTGAATAGGTATTTTTCTGCTAGGTGGACTACTTCATAGATTGTTGCAATGAGGATTATCACTAGGAAAAACCACTTGTACGGGCCTGCTATTTCAAGGTACTTGGTTAGGTTTTCCTTGAAGTCTACTTTTTTGTATAGTTCTCTGTCAGTCATTTTAATGTCACTCTTCTGCATAACACAAATTTATATATCTCGGAAGGTTTAAAAAACCATGGAACGAGACAGGTCCATGGAATGGCCGCACGAAGGTTTGATGAAGGTTGAGATTGAAAATGAAGAAGAAAACGCTCCAGAGTTGGAGCGTCGCAAAATTCTTCCTGATGAATCCGAGTGATTATTTTCTTGTTATTTCTAAAATAAACTAATTGGGTTTTTAGAGGTTTCGAAAAATTATTAAACCTCCTAATCTTGACTAAAGCATGAAAAAGAGATTTGTAAAAATATTAGGGATACTTCTTATTGTTATCGGAATAGTTGTTTTGTTAGATACTTTTACAGGTATTACTGGATTAGTTGTTCTCGAAGATATTGGAAGAACAGCGGGTTCTGTTATTGGGATTGTTTTTGTTTTGGTGGGAGTTTTGGTTTTTATGAGTGGGGCTGCTCCCCGGGGAATAAGTGAGCTTGAAACTGTTCTTGGGCAAGTAGTGCCTTCTGCAACACCAAAAAATTCAGTAATCTTGCTTGATGCTGATTTTGTCAAATGGATGAATGAGCGTTACGAAAGGGGCGGCAGAATGGAATTAAATGATAATTATTTTGGGGATTTCGATACAGAACTAAACGACGCAGTGGCTAAAGAGCTAAGTAGCAGAAGGAACTTTAAGAGACAACCGTTGGTTCCGGATAATGTTGTGAGGTATCTTGAAAGTCATCAGCATGTGAAACTCGAACCATATGAATTAGTAAGCGAAACTGAAGAACATATTTTTTCGCTTTGGAAAGCGCACACCAATCAGGGCAGAAAAGCGGATGCTCAAGCTGAGGAAAAATTTAGAGAATCAGGAGATATGCAGCTATTAGGCCAGGCATACGAGAATGGAGAAGAACATACAATTATTTTGTCTAATAATTACTCAGAGATTGGGAAAATTGCAGAGCAAATGCGTAAGGATAACATAAATGTTTATGTTGTTGGTAAGAATAACTTTCGTTAAAAAGGACTTGCTGCCTGAATTATTAATTCTTGAATTCTATCTCTTTCACCACGACCAAAATTCGATTCTATTTCCCCAAGAGTAATGTGTTGATATGTCGGGCTATACACTCCTAGTTGGGATTCTCCGCTCAATTCTTGAGGATTTATTTCAAACAGTGCAAGTTCTCTTCTCTTTGGTAAACCAATCAATGACCTCTGTGCACCACTCTCAACAAAATTAACCGCAGTTCTTTGAAATGCGTCTGCTATGGACCCTGCTTCTGAGACCGGAATTTTATAAAATGGTTCCTCTAAATTCAAATCACTCCTATTTTCATAAAGAGCAATATCGTATTTCTCATTAGGACATTGTTTAAAACTGAAACCTCTAAATACTATCACACTTCTGCCAGCATAACTTCTGAAATCTATCTGATCTTCGATTACTGCCAGTTTATTTGTAGCTAGCAGAATCCTTTTCTTGCAGGTATTTGTTTTTCCCATGTTTTTACAACTAGTTCAAACTATATTTATTTTTCTATTAATGCAATAAAGAAACAATCCTAATTTTTCCTTAGGTCTGCTTTACTTTTGTTCCACTGCATAGTAAAACCGCTGATTTGCTGAGGCGAGTCCATTCTGTACTTTGCCTTTATGCCTTCGTTAGTCATGCCTCTATCTCTCGCTTTCCTAAACCTGTACCTTGTCAACCTTGGTCTTCTGTCAACGTTTGGTTCATACGAAGTCTCAGCTGTT
>JAHISS010000013.1 GCA_018817905.1 Nanobdellota archaeon | reverse complement strand
GAAAAAGAAATAGCCAAACCTTGGCTCGAAACACCCATCGACTGGGAAAAGATTAAATCCCGCACAGACCATTTTGTAGCAATCTTTTCAGATAACGACTTTTGCGTTCCTCTTTCAGACAAAGAGATATTCAAGGAACTTTTAGGCTCAGAAATAATCGTAGAGAATAACAAAGGGCACTTCACAGAAGAAACAAATATCACAGAAATTCCTTCTGCATTAAACGCAATCCTTGAAATGGCTAACTAAAAAACACTCCTCTCTTCCCCAGTAGAAAAATCAACATACTTAATCGCCCCCTTCTTCTCTCCCTTCCGCGCAATCAAAATATCTTTGAAAATTCCTTTCTCCAAAAGAAAAGCACACTTATCTTTCTCAGGTTTGTCCAACGTGCCATTCGATTTAGACTCAACGCCAATCACTTTGTAAGCATGAAAATCGTCCTCTTTCCTCCCAACAATTTGTTTAAACGCAATAAAATCAGGAAAGCCCGTCCCAATTCCCATAAACCCTTTTCCCGGAATAAATTTCCTCCGCGCAGCAACAACCTCCCTCTTTTCCAAGTCAACATTCTTCGTCCACTTGTCAGTTATCCAGCCATTTGCCTCCAAATTTTTCCGAACCTTCAACTCAAACCTCGCCCCAGCAGCGCGACTCTTTCGCCCCATTGTAACCTTTTCACCATTCTTCTCCACCATAAACTAACAAAACAGAAACAAGTTTTATACTTATCTAAAATATATAACTCAGGAAAGGTTTGCTTTTATACGCACTCAGCATTGCTGGGGGATGGTACATCTAGTTGGCGTTCATCATGGAATGCACGTTCAATCCTTGGGATTCAGAACATCAAATCATCCAACAACCTCAAGCAGAGGTTTTCAACTAACTCTTCTGAGATTGCCTAAAGGAACACGGGTCGGTATTGAGGCCCTCCAACCCGAGGATTGGGAAGAAGTAAAAGAAGATTTAGAAGAGATCGCTTGGGATAATTACGAAGCCCTTAGCGGAGAGGCTGGAATAGATTATCGCCCAAGCTACTCAGATGAGCCAAATCAATACTGGGAGGACCTGGCGTCCATGTGCCAAAGGATTAGTTTAAAACCTGTCTTTTTAGAAGACAAAGCAACATGGTTAAGATATAATAGAGCAGTCATAAGGGCGCAGCTCTTAGCGGCAAGGATTCATAAAAGGATTCTATTCCATCCGAAAGGAGAAAGCGAATCAGACTATCATAGGAAACTTTGTAGATGTAATGAAGCGCAGCACAAGGCAGAATTAAGAGCTAGAAAAATACATGAAATTGACAGAGATAATAAATTGCTAGAAGCAATGGCAAGAGAAGGTGTGCCAATAGCAGCAGTCGGTTTGGGCCATAGCGACTTTTGGTTTGGAGATCAAGAAGGAACACTAGAAAGAAAGGGGATAAAGCTTGACGCATATTCAACAGACCTAATGACTCATGAGCAAGAAGGCCACCCAGAAATGACTTTCACGCAAAATGCAACGTGCAATCCTGAATTGACATTCGAAAGAGAAGGCTTAGAAAGAGCACTCAGACTTATGGATACCGGCAGAATTGTTCACGGAAGAACTCCAGATTATGTGGGAGTTTGGGACTGGGTTTTTCCTTCAAAAGGATACTTTGAGGTTTTCGTAGGCGAAACAGACGGAGATAATGTTTCAGGACAGATACATGATTGTCTAGGTGTGGCCTCATTCAGTGGTAGAATAACTCCTCAAGAGGCAGACTTCACAAAGAGGTACAGTGCTCTGGCACTTCCACAAGCAGCAATCGGAGACGTAAGATTCACAGCAAAAAGGGTAGGGGATGATTTTTACGGGCGCTTCAGACTTGACGGAGGATGCTCTTTTTTTTATATGACTAAATCGCCACAAGAAAAACCTCTAGATTTGGCGGTAAGGCTCGAAAGGGCCTGGGAAACAGATAGAGAATACCTAAAGCCAGACCAACAATAAAAACTAACCCACATATCGATTAACAATCCAACCAATCGCAACAACAACCAAAATCACCGGAATCCACGGAATATTAATCGCCAGATAACCCAGCTCAGAAAAAAGCCACGCTAACGCAAACACCAAAACAATTACCGCAAGAGTTGGAAACCTCTTTTTTCGTTTGAAAAACATTTTACAAATCCCTCGCCTGAAGCGTCCGCCTGCCGTTCGCCTTTGCCCTCTCAACAGCATCCTTCAAAATGTTCTCAACTCTCAGGTTAAGCCTTTCAGGAACGTCTGCCGAAACACTCATGCCCTTACAAGCCTCTTTTATCTTGCTCTTAACAATTAAGTCTGTCATGTTCACTTACCTCCATTTTGTTTCTTAGTTTTTGAATCTAACGGCCTCATAAAAGGAAAAAATATAACATCTCTAATCGAAGGAGAATCTGTCAACAGCATTATCAATCTGTCAACTCCCAAGCCCAATCCAGAAGTCGGCGGCATCCCAGTCTCAAGCGCTTTGACAAAATCCTCGTCATAAGGCGCTGCCTCGTCGTCGCCCTTTTTCTTAAACTCTGCCTGCTCAAGAAACGCCTTCTTCAAAGCAGCAGGATCATTCAGCTCTGAATAATTGTTCCCCATTTCCCAGCCATTAATTATCGGCTCAAACCTTTCTGTTATCTCTGAACTCCCAGCTTTCTTCTTCGCCAAGGGAGAAGTATCTGCCGGATAATCGTAAATTATCGTCGGCTGGATAAGCTCTTTCTGAACAAGCTCGGAAAAAATCTCCTCAATCGCAACTCCCCGCCTAAAACTCGTCTTCAGCTTCAAATTATTTTTCTCAATAAAACCTCCAAGCTCCCGGTCAGACATTTTCTCAACATCAATCTTCAGATATTTTTCAATCGCGCCAGCCATCGTCATCCGTTTCCACGGCCGCTTCATTTCTATTTTCTCTCCCTGATAAACTATCTGCGTCTTCCCCAAAAGTTTTTTCGTCACATACTCAACCATTTCTTCAAAAAGGTCCATGTTCGCAGTGTAGTCAACATAAGCCCACATTGTTTCAAGAATTGTAAACTCCGGATTGTGCGTTGCGTCAATTCCTTCGTTCCTGAAAACCCGCCCCATTTCGTAAACTTTGTCAAATCCCCCGACAATCAATCTTTTCAAATAAAGTTCCTTTGAAACAGCAAGATAAACTTTCATTTTCAAACTGTTCAGTTCAGAGACAAATGGCCTTGCCGCCCCGCCGCCATACAGTGGCTGCAGCACCGGCGTATCCACCTCAACAAATCCCTTCCCGCCAAGAAACTCCCTCAAGCTCTCGATAATTTTCGACCTGTCTAAAAAAACCCGCGCAACATTTTCATTCATAATTAAATCAAGATGCCTTTTCCTGTATCTCTCTTCCTTATCTTGCAAACCATGCCACTTCGCCGGCAAAGGCAAAACAGATTTACTCAACAGCTCTAACTTCTTAACAAGAACAGAAAGTTCTCCCCTCGCTGTCCTAAAAATCATCCCTTCAACACCTACAATATCTCCAACATCAACAAACTTCTTAAAAAATTCCCGAACTTTATCAGCTGTTTCCCTTTCCTGCAAAGTTATCTGAATCTTCCCAGAACTGTCCCTCAAACCTCCAAATGTTATCTTCCCCAAATCACGAAGGCTTGTCAACCGCCCAGCAATTTTCACAGAATCTTTCTTTCCAGCTCCAGCGTTCAGTTTGCCATATTTTTTCTGCAATTCGCCAGCATAATTTTTTACTAAATACTTATGAGGATACGGCTCAATTCCCAAATCTCTCAGCCCTTTAACCTTCCTTTCCCTCTCTTTTACAATCTGTTCTTCTCGTCCCATCCCTAAACAAGAAAAACTGTGTTTATATATTTTTTTCGTCCCGATAAGACGCAAAAAATTGTAGTAATGCAAAACTGTAAAGTTTAAATATGGTGCTTTTTTAATTTAGAAAGGAGGTATAATTGATGGACGAAGAAGAAACAACAACAGAAGAAGAAAAAGAAGAACCAGAAGAAGAACCTGCTGAAGAAGAAAAAGAAGAACCAGAAGAAGAACCTGCTGAAGAAGAAAAAGAAGAGTAAACTTTTATTTATTTTTATTTCTCTTTTCTTTTATTTGTTGTAAACTTTAATCTTAGATTCTTAGTATTTTAAATTCTTTAAAATCTTGGAACGTTTCAGGTTTTTCCTCTACATTTCTTATTTGAGTGTGTTGTGTTCCTCGTTTGCATATAGCGACCATCTCGTCAACTTTCTCACCATCTCCCTCAATAAACACTTCAACTTTTCCGTTTTCAAGCTTTCTCAAGTATCCTCTGACTCCCAGCTTATCAGCGTTTCCCGAAACAAACTGCTCAAAAAACATACCCTGCACACTTCCAGTAATGGACAACCTAATTGATTTTTTCATGAAAACAACAAAAGCAGGAGGTTAATATAGTTAACGTTCCATTTACTCAAGGTTCTTCATAGATATTTGCCATGTTTAATTCCACAGCCCAGTGAATTATCAACAATCCGGATGATAGGGCATCATCACAACTCCTTTTTTTCTACAAGATAATCATTTTTCAAAAATCCGAGCAACTTGTTGCGAACTAATCACTCCCATTCAAACTCATCCTTCTCTTCCTTCTCCGTCAAACTTTCCTCAATCATTTTCAAATAAGGAATTTCTTTCCAATTCTTGCCCAGGAGCTTTGCTGCTTGCTTATCTATCTCCAGCGGCAGCCCAGCCAAAATAACTCCTTGCGAAGAAGCATCTACAACTGCAAAGTCAGGGAACTTGCATTTAACAATGTCATGAATAGAATATTTTATTGGCCATTTTCTAATCTTGCTTTTCTCCTTGGAAAAAAATCCCTTGTAATGTTCTGCTGGAAACGCGCCAAGCATGTTTGATAATGAACCAGAAATCACAGTTTCTTCATTTTCGCAGAGTTTCGGAAGAGAAATAATCAAACTTTCCAATAAAATTTTAGGATAATGTATCGTAGAAAACTTAGAAAAATCAAAATCTTCTATCTCTTTCGTTTCTGTTTTGTTCAGGTCAACTAAGCCGACAGAATACTTCTCTGCAAGAGCGCCATATCCAAGATATTCAAAGACTTCGCCGCTGTCTGCGCCATCAACGCCTTCTGCAATAAAAACCTCTGCAACAGGATTTTTATGTTCAAGGCAAAACTTTAGCACAGCTTCTGTAAATTCCCTTGAAGTCGACTCTTCAGAAGAATTAGCAAGGTTCGGCTTCAAAACAATCTTGTCATATTTCTTCAGCTCGCGTTGCAATTTCAGCAAATCAAGAATTTTAGGAACCGTCTCTTCATAAGACTTGAACTTTATTGAAGCGCCCTTAACTTCATCAACCATCAATTTTCACTGCATGCGAGGTTTTTAATTATTATGACAGTAGAATAATATTGTAGCACGCAGTTATTAATTCGTTTTGTCACACCTTAAAGAATAAAAAGATTATTCACCCTTCTCGCAGTCACGTATGGCATGAATCACAGCACAATACTTCACACGTAACATGCTCACTCTCACCACGCCACAAATCTTTTCCGTATAATTACTATCACACTAATCTTGCAATAGGGCAATTGCAAACTGAGCTATTTTTCAGTTGTATCTATTGCTTTACCCAAAGCCCAAGCATTTTCAAAATAAAGTTCAAAACAGTAGATTCTTCCCCAGCAGGACTTAAACTAGAAATCTCGCCGCCGGTTTTTATACAATCTTCATCACTAAAACAAGAGTCTTCACCCT
>JAHISS010000080.1 GCA_018817905.1 Nanobdellota archaeon | reverse complement strand
GGAAAAACGCCAGCTGAAAAGGCAGGCGTTGACTTGAAACTTGGAAGGATGAAACTATTTAATCTCATAAAATATTGGACAAAACACAGAGATGACGAATAGTTGACAGTATCTGGCTTGTTGTCATTGAATAGTTAAAAATATAAAATGAAGAAATTATGGTTTGTTATGAGATTAAACAAAAACATAATTGCTGGGGGGCTGATGGTTTTGACAGCGGGTTGTTCGGCTGAGAGTTATCGTGCGGGTCTGAGTTACCGAAGTGTTGGTCTGAGAAGCGCGCTGTTTGATGTGCGCGAAACTATTCCGTTGGTAAGTGTTGGAGCGAGTGGGAAGATGGCAGAAAAGTGGGAGGGTCACGCGGGGCTTGATCTTATTGTTGGGGAGAAATACGCCACGCAAGAGCCCTTCGCGGGCAGCGCCCAGGGAGAATTCTATTCTGCGAATCTTGGAGCTAGTTATTTTCCTTTTTGCAAGCATTTTAGTTTGGACCTTGGGGGAGAGATGTTTTACGCAGATGTCGACCAGATTCATGGCTACATCGGCAGGGTTGGGATGCGATTTGGGGATAGTGTTTGGGGGTGGGGAATTAATGTAGGGGCGACTGGAAAAATTCCGCTTGGAGAACATGCGAATTTCATTTTTTCTGGGAGATACAACCTTACAGATAATGTGGGTAACTCAGGAAAGGCAACCTATGACTTTGGTGGGTTACAGGTTTTTTTTGGTTTAGAATTTAATCTGCGTTAGATATTAATTCAAATATTCAAGATAGATTTCTATTCTGTCCCTCGTAGGATATTCTTCGACGATTGCGCATTTTGGCAAATCCTTGAAATTGGTTTTGACAAATCTTGCCGATGTGAGAATTCTGTTTTTTTCCTTGTCTTCTGTGAATGATTCTTTGGGGAATTTTTCTTTTAGTTCTTGCATGCTGTTTGAGTAAATTGCTCCGCGAAGTAGCGTGCCGGAATCAGTTATGAAATCTGTTGGTAGCGCAGCGATTTTCGCGTAGTTTTTTATGCGCTCGGTGAATTGGATTTCGTCTTTGAATTGCGCGGAGCAGTAATGAATGCGGACGTGCCAGCCTCTAGCTTTTTTTATGACGTTGAGTGCAGTTTTTTCACTGCCTTTGATTGTTAGAGAATCCTTGTCGGTTTTCCATCTTTCTTTCTTGAACTCTTCGATTTTTGTTTGAGCTAACTCCAATTCGTTGAGATTGAATGCCTTGACTTTGCCTTTTGCGTATTGGATTAATTCTAAAATTTCTTTTTCCTTTTTTGGAAACGCAGGGATTTCTATTACTGTTTCCATTTTTGTGTTTTTGAGTAAGTTGAGTTTTTGCCAGAGAGTTTTGTTTTCTAAGTCTGGGTGGACGCGGAGTTCGTCGAGGCCGGCATCTTCCAGCTTTTTGATTTTTTCTTCGGTTAGTAAATCAAGAGAAGTGTAAAGGTGAGTGTGGAAGTTTTTTCCGAATTCTTTTTTTAGCGCTGAGATGAATTCGCATGTTCTGTTTAGTCTTGCAATTGGGTCGCCGCCGGTTATGCCTGCTCCGGTTGCGCCGGAGATTTTTACTTCTTCGATTAGTTGTTGTGGAGAAGATATTTCTTGTTCGTTTGCGAAGATGATGTCTTTGTTTTTCTTTTCGTCGGATAAAGGGCAGTAAATGCAATTTCGAGGGCAGAGGCCTGTTACAAATAAGACTAGTTTTTCTCCTTTAGCACAGCGTTTGCAGCCTTCGGTTAGTTCGCCGTGGTGTTTGGATAACATTGTTGAGGGGGGGGGAAGTTTAAAAGAATTGTGAATGGGGTCGCTGGGATCCGAAGCCTAACCTTTTTAAAAAAAAGTTTGGGCGCATCAAAAACTTATATGGGATTTGCAAAGCAAATCCTATTTGCTCTCGCACAAGTCGCTCAGCAACCATGTGGTATCTCGCTTTGCTCGACACCAAATGGGGTCGCTGGGATTTGAACCCAGGTCTCGAGGTCCCAAACCTCGGATACTAACCAAGCTATACTACGACCCCTAAATAAATTGAAAGACTAATGAGTTTTAAATCTTTGGTTAGGTTGTCTAATTTGCAGTTACAAATAAACAATATTTCAATTCGTAATTTCTCTTCTCACAAAATTGATTTGATAGTGATTATGCAGAAAATGTTTTGGAGGGTTTGGGGGAGGGGGTTAATAATTTTGGTTAACTAAATAAAAATCTTGTGGATTAATTTTATTAGGTCTGAGATGAGGAAGCCGGCTGCGCCGATTATCAGAATTCCGATTGCCGAGACCTTTGCGACTGTCTTGAATTCCATGCCAGATGGTTTTTTCAAGACGTGCCAGACTCTTTTACTTTGGAGGATGAATGATTTTAATCTTGCTGCTAATTCCATGGTTATTGAAAAATAAAGAGGTTTTTAAATTATTGGTTTGTTATGCCTTAAGTCTTTCAAGCTCAGCTTCAAATTGCCTTTGCTCTTCAGGGCATAATGAAAAAAAAGTTTGTGTTCTTCCATGTTCGTCTGTTAGCAGAGGCACGGGAACTTTGTAAGATGGTGAGGAACTCTGGCCGAGATGTTCTGTAAGATAGACTGCAGCAGAACGAACTCCGACGAATTCTTCTCCGGCAACTGTTCTTTCGGCATCCTTTGTGATAAATCTAAAAGAATCTCCATCTTTAACGAGATAATGATCTGGCATTTTTTTAGAATATCTTCGATGTTTTTAAATTTATTGGGGTGAATTATTCCACAAACTCAATCCCCAATTCTTTCTCTAACTCTTTTTGGGAAGACGTTGCGAAATCTGTTGAGCCGAGGATTTGCGAGCTTTTGACGCCGGTGGCAATTATCAGGACTTTTATCGCCTTGTCCATGTCTGCTGAGATTTGCGCTCCTGAGATTAGTTTTGCTTCTGGCGAGATTTTGCTTCCGATTAGTTCCATGACTTTTTTGTATTCGTCAAGCGACATGTCGTTTCCGCCGACAATGTTCACCAATGCGCCGGTTGCGTTTGTTATGTCTACATCTAACAATGGATTTCCGATTGCAGCTTCAACAGCGTCTTTTGCTCTGTTCTGCGAGTCGCTTTCTCCGATTCCAATCAACGAGACACCGCCGTTTGACATGACTGCCTTGACGTCTGCAAAATCTAAATTTACCAAACCGGATTTTGTAATTAGTTCTGTGATTCCTTTTACAGAATTTGTCAGGATTTCGTCGGCAACTTTGAAGGCGGTGTGGATTGGGAGCTCTGGCGCGATTTCAAGAAGTTTGTCGTTTGGGATGACAATTAAAGTGTCTGTTATTGCTGCAAGTTTTTCTAATCCGTTTTGAGCGTTTTCAATTCTCTTTTGTCCTTCAACTGTGAAAGGAAGAGTTACAACGCCGATTGTCAGGGCGCCGCTTTTTTTAGCAAGCTCAGCTACAACTGGGGATGCGCCTGTTCCTGTTCCGCCGCCTAAACCACAGGTGATGAAAACCATGTCTGAATTAGCAAGTTTTTTTCTTATCTCTTGTTCTGACTCGCGAGCAGCTTGTTCTCCGATTTTTGGGTTAGAGCCAGCGCCTAAGCCAGAAGTTAATTCCTTGCCGATTAGGATTTTTGTGTCAACGTCTGTGTAGAGCAAGTCCTGGGCGTCTGTGTTGATTGCGATTATTTCGCAGCCCTTGATTCCGATTTCTTTCATTCGCGAGACGCAGTTGCCTCCGCCGCCGCCGCAGCCAATAACTTTAACGCGGGCTGCCTGCTTGTGCAGCAATGACTCTAATTCTTCGTCTATTGATTTCGGCTTAGAAGATTCGCTTTCTACGTAAATATCTGGCATTTTTAGACAAAGAGGAAGATGTTTATAAGGATTGTTGTGCGGGATTATCAGCCATGTCTTTCAGGTCGAAAGTTTCTGGCTTTCTGAATGGATTTTTTCCAGATTCAAGCCAAGCTCTCATTAACGACGCGACAATTTTTCTTGCAGCTGCCCAATATTCTGTATTTGGTTTGTCCTGGGCGTCGATGAATCTCCTGTTGTTTTTGTTTGTTGAAAGAATTTCATTATACAACCTGTATCTCATTGCATCTCTTTCTGTAACTGAATTATTTTGTTCATTGTGTCAACTCAAAATTTAATTGGTGATTAATAAATCCAGAATGGTTATGAGTTAAATCCCTTTTTTGTGGGTTGCTTTGTGATAGGATATTTGTTAATCATTTAGTGAGATTGTTCATTATTTTCAGTTTTACTTTCTTCTTTCTTTTCTTCGGGTTCTTCTTTCTTTTCCTCGAAAACAAGTTCTTTGCCAATTAGTTCTTTGAATTTTTCTTTATACATTCCTATTACGCCTTCGAGGATTTTCGGGCCTTTGACTACGACTTCTTTTTCTTTGACTTCTAATTCTGGCAAGAATTTCAGGAACATTTTCAGAAGGGATTCTGACTTTTCTTTGTCGTCAGTTACTTTTCGCGTAATTGTTATTTTATATTTCAGGTCTTTGCCCGCCAAGGGATTGTTGAAGTCGGTTGTAACTCGCGCTCCGGAAACAGCGATGATTTTCACCAAGGAGTTGTCAAGAGTCAGCATCATTCCTGGAAAGGGACTGATTTTTTGCTGGGTGAATGCCTTGAGAGGGATTGTCCTCAGTAAATTTCTATCGCGCGGGCCGAATGCTTCATTTGACGGAATGTCTATTTCGTATTCTTTGTTTAGTTCTTTTCCTTCTAACTTTTTATCAAGACCTGGAACAAGCATTTTTTGTCCAATGGCGATGATGACTTTTTCTGATTTTGCCTCTGGGTTTAACGTCTTCAAATCTTCTTCAATATTTGAATCGAAGATTTTTTCGTTTGCAAAACCGCTGAATTTGATTTCTATGAAATCGTTTTTTTTGACTGTTTGTTTTTCTTCCATGGTTGAAGGTGAGAATGAGGGTTTTTAAGATTTTGCAATTGGGTGGTATAACATTAACTTTGAAAGTAACCACGTGCCGAAAACTTTAAAAGGGAGGAAATATCTCGGATTAAGATGACAATTCCAAACAAAGAATTAGTAGGGAAAAATCCAAGATTAAAAGATGGGGTTTATTCTGATGATTATATGGCTGCATTAGATCAATTTGCAACAGTTGATGAAGTTTTCGGCAAACATAGAGAAGCAATTGCAAATGGAGAACATGTTGTGGCAAGACTTGTCATGGGAACTCTTGGAAGATGTGAATATGAGAGCCATCTTGTTTCTCTTGTGATGGGAGCAGCAAAAGCTGGAGAATGGAGAGCAGTTGTGCGAGAACCGGGAAGACATTTCGAAGGATTAGATGTAGTTACCGAAAGACATTTTGGACACATAACCAAGCTTGAAGGTAAAACATATTTACTTCCATCTGCTTTGTATATTGCATATTGTAATGAAAAACTTTAACTTCGAAAAAATTTCATCATTAACACAACTTTTATAAATCTTCCTTGTCAGGACAAGAGATGGTTTTGAAAATTATTAACGCGACAGAAGCTCGGAGTGGGACGATTATCCTCGTTGACGGTGAGGCGTACGCTGTTCGGTCGAACGACATCAGCAAGACAGGAAAGCACGGGCATGCCAAGTGCCGGATGGAAGCAATCGGAGTTTTTGAAGGGAAGAAGAAAGTTATCACGGTGCCAGGACATGAAAGATTTGACGTGCCAAACGTGGACAAAAAGCGCGCGCAGGTTTTGAATGTTTCCGACGACAGCGTTTCTGTCATGGACTTGGAAAGCTACGAAACAACTGATGTTCCGTTCCAAGAAGACTTGAAAGAACAGTTGGAAGCTGAAAAGCAAGTCGAGGTTTGGAACATTGAAGGGAAGAAAAAGGTGATGAGGGTTTTGTAAAATGGGAAAAAATAAATATTTTGGGAAGAGAGAAGAATATCCCCTCTCAAATGAACCTAGGACGTATGGGGTTCAAACAAGAAGCAGTGTTTTGCTTGAAGAGGCGCTGAGAGATATTGGAGAAGAAACAATGGAAGATCCTGTGGAAGAAATACTTAACGCGCATAGAGCGATTATGAACGATGTTATGGAACAGATAGCTGCTGCAAGCAGGGCAGGGGTTTACTGATTAAAATGGCAACTAAAATACCGGCGGCGCAGAAGAGAATGTTTCAGGATGTTTTTGTCTGCAAAAAGTGCAACAAAAAGATTAGGTCTCAACCGGTGAAAATCATAGCAAGAAAGGTTTCTTGTCCAAAATGTAAGAGTCGCGCTTTCAGGCCGATAAGAAAGAAATAAAATGGGAGGATTTGTATTTTATGACTTGGTGTTTTTGGCATTGTTTATTTTATTTGTAATTATCTTTCTTTCTACGCGGAAGAAGAATTTAGAAAGACAGGGAATCGTTTATCTCTACAAGACAAAACTTGGGATAAAGTTTATCGAGGGTTTTGCCAAGAAATTTGAAAAGGTTTTGAAACCTGCGCAGTGGCTTGTGCTTGCGTCGGGTTACGTATTGATGATAACTATTGTCTGGCTTTTTGTTAAATCTGTTTATCTTTATCTTACAAGCCCGTTAGTTCAGTATATAAAATCCCCGCCAGTTGTTCTTTTGGTTCCTTACTTCCCTAAATTGTTCGGGCTTGACTCGTTTTTTCCGCCGTTTTATTTTACTTATTTTATAATTGCGATAGGAATAGTTGCTGTTTGTCATGAGTTTTCTCACGGAATTTTCATGAAGCTCAATAAAATCAATATTCTTTCAACAGGATTTGCTTTTCTTGGTCCGATTTTAGGAGCATTTGTTGAGCAAGATGAAAAACAGATGTCTAAGAAGAAAAAATTCCCGCAAATGGTTGTTCTGGCTGCTGGGACTTTCGCGAACGTGGTGATGGCTTTGTTGTTTTTCGGAATTTTGGCTTTGTTTTTTACAAGTGCGTTTGTTCCTGCTGGCGTGAAATTCAGCATGTATGCTTTTACAAACGTTAATGTTGAAGATATTTCAATTATTGGAAACAGCTCGATTGGAGAAAGTTATGTTGAGATTAATGTGAATGGAGAGAGATATTTTGTTGAACATGCGGCGCTGCAGAATTCTTTAGAAAATGAAATTCCGACTTTATTTGTTTTTGAAGATACACCGGCGTTTAACTCGCAAATACGGGGGGCAATAACTGAAATCAATGACATTAAAACGAGAGATTCTGAAGAACTGAGTTATGTTCTTGGGTCGTTTGAAGTTGGTGATGAAGTTAAAGTGAAAACTGCCATCCTTGAACCTGGCACGGAAATTGTTTCTGAGACAAGGGAATACAACTTGACGCTTGCAGAAAGAGAAGGGCGTCCGTATTTGGGAATTGTTTTTATGGAGAATGGCGGCGGCGGTTTTGTTGGATTTTTCTATGATTTGTTTTTCAAAGTCAAAGACCCGTTCACGCACTACGAGTCGAGTTGGGGTAATTTTGGTTGGTTTGTTTATTACCTGCTTTGGTGGATTGTTGTGATTAATTTCTTGGTTGCGTTGTTTAACATGCTGCCATTAGGAATTTTAGACGGCGGCAGATTCTTTTATCTTACTATTTGGGGCTTGACGAAGAGAGAGTCATGGGCACGGAAATCGTATAAGTTCGCGATGTGGTTCCTTCTTGCGCTTATTTTTGTGATGATGGCTAAATGGGTTTTGAGGTTTATTTAGGTTTAATTCTTAGAAAGATTAATAACTTCATACAACCAACAACTATAGCATGGTAAATGAGTTTTGGAAAAGCTACAAAAATAAGACAAAGCTTGAAGAAAGAGCTATTTCTTCTATAAAACAAGCCATGAATTTCCTCTTTTCAAATATCCCAGAAAATAAAATTGTTTCAGTTTACATCGAAGGAACTTTTGTCACCAGAGAAATGACTAAGAGAAGTGATATTGATATTGTTCCAATCATCAAAGATAATCGCACATTAAAAAAGTTGCAAAACGTGCGCAACAAAAATAAAGAAATGTTGAGACCTTCTGAACTGTTACCGATTTCTTTAACTGAATTAAAGCAAAATAAAAACGCTAAGCATCGTGGACCTTTGAAGGGCAGGCCTGATACTTTCTTAAGAGATTTAGAGCACTATAAATTGGTTTATGGCAAGAAGTTATCTAAACCTGATTATCCTGTGAGAAGTGCAAATAAAATGTTTTCGCATGAACTCAAAACTTTGAAAAATAGAACTATTGCTCTGCATAAAAAGGGAGAATATGGTTTCTCGCAATTAATCAAACAAGTATTTTGGATAGTATTTTACGAACAAAAAAGATTGGGTGGTTCTCCTCCTCGCACGTGGAATGGATTAAATAAATTTGTTAAAAATAAAAATCATATAATCCATAAAGCTTATCACTTTAGAAAACACCCGACAAAGGATAAAAGGAAAAGAGCTGGTTTTATCAGGTCTTTAGAAGCTTACTTGGAAAAGATTTCTTAGTTTGTTGGGTGAGCAAAGTTTTAGTTTCAATTTGCCCTTGAGGTTTGTTTAGGTTAATCAAATAGCTTCAATAATTTCCGCCGCCCCCTTAGATTATTAACGAAACATAACTAAGCGACTTAATTCCTTTTCTCTGAGATAATTATCTCTTTTTTTAGACGAATAACCTGTCGAGGCTGGTTATGAGTCAGCTAATCCGAGCAACTTGTTGCGAGCTAATCAGCTAATAAACTCAACGCCTGTTTTTGTGAAAGCTGCGAGTTTTATGCCGACTGGAATTGAGAGCAGGGCTGAAATCAAAGCCATGTGTTCTTTGCCAGAGCCAGACGCAATAGAAAGCGCGACTTCCATGTCTCCGGAAAGTTCTTTTTTTAGTTTTTCCTGAATTTCCTGCTTGAACGAAATTAAATCTTTGGCTGAGTCGACGCTGATTGGCACGCACTTGGGATTTTGAAACGGGTTTGAGGTTTTCTTGTCTTTGACTAGGAGAACTTTATCGCAGTCCATTCGGTTGATTAACGCTGTCAGCTGGCCGAGATTTTCCGTGTCGTTTCCGACAAATGCCACGAGTTTCATGTTTGAATTGGGAAAGTTAAGTTTATAATAATTGTTGTGTTTTTTTGTTAATGGATTTAACGTATGTAAAATTTGTATTGATTGTTATCTTAATCGCGATTTTGTTAATGTGTATCGTTTATTTGTTTTCAGAGATAATTAAAAAAGTGGCGGGTAAAAAGAGAGCTAATAAATTTACGGCATTTATTGACGAAATTGTAGACTTTTTGGTGTCTTTCTTTACTAACTTTTAATTAAAAAGATTTATAACAACTTTTAACTTTTTGTTTTAATGGTAAAAGACATTCCGCTTTCGGAAATTACGCTGCGCCGTTATGAAAAGCCGTATGATTCTTCAAAACGGGAGCTGATTAGGAAGATTTGTTTGTCTTTTGGGTTGTTGCAGCCGGGCGACTCGCGGGACATCGTCGTTGATTTACTTTTGGTTTTAGAAGATTCGCGGACGAAGAAGGAATGGATGAATTCATTTGAGATTAGAGACAGAGTTCAGGGGAAGAGGAAAGAACATTCGCTTGAGGAGAAGGGATTGGCGGAGTCGAATATACGTCGGCAGTTGAAAAGACTTAGGGACGCGATGCTTGTCGACAAGAAAGAAAACAGATATCGACTTTCGGAGTTCGCTCCGTTGGGAGAAATTTTTGAGACGAAGATTGAGAAGTTTCTGATTCCTCAGACGATTGAGAGGATAAAGGAATACTTGGGGAAATTGGAATAAAAAGTTTTTCTTATTTTTTAGATAGACTTAGTGTAAATAATACATCTATCTAATCGCCATAATGTTTATATAGTGTTTATTCTACATTATGTTAGTGTTAAAGAAACACTAAGGAAAGACAAAATGACAATCACACCACAAGAAGCAATGAAATTGAATGAAGACAGAGACGATTCAAAAATTTCTGAAATAGAGAAAAAAATAGATGAACAACTAGCTAGAAAATTTGGGAAATGGGATTGCAACGCCAGTGTTGATATCCCTTGCGAGAATCAAAGAATTATAGGGGAAATTAAAAGAAGGTATAGTGAAAGGGGATGGGATGTTGAGTATATTGAAGTAGACTCTAGAGATCCGAGAGACGCAAGTTATTACATTTTTACACCAAACGGGAGAGGTCAATAAAATGACAATCACACCAGAACAGGCAAGAAAATTGAACGAAGAAGATCAGGCGCGAATCGGAGAACTTGAAAAGAGGATTGATTGGGCTCTTGGTCGGGATTTTGGCAAGACTGGAGGGCGGGTTTGTATTACTGTCGGTTATGTGGACAATAGAACTCTGCAAGAGGTTAGCAGAATGTATGGTGGGGCTGGGTGGGACGTAGAATATGAATCAGATCAGAGAGACGGCGATTTTCTTGCGTTTACTCCTAAAGGAAATTATCAGGGAGGTGACCAAAGATGAGAGCTGAAACAAAACTTCTAACAGATCATAAGCCTTACGCTGATAAGTATTTTCTCCGGGCGAACGAAATATTGAAAGCAAAAGGATTAAACCCTTGGGTGAATATGCAGGTATTTGTTAGAAAAGGTCCCGGGAAAGCTGCGGGAATTGATGAGGCAGTTGACTACATATTGAATCATTCAAATTTGGAAGAAGTTGGTGGGAGAATCTATGGAAAAAGAGAAGGGCAAGATTATGTAGGAAAAGAGACGCAGATGAATATCATTGTTCCAATTCAAGAGATTGTGGAACTTGAAACTGGTTATCTTGGTGTGATCGCGAGAGCAGTTACAAAAACAAACGGCGGGGGAAATTTAGACTTTGCTGCAATTGGTAGACAAATGCGCGAGGTTGTTGCTTTGGCCGGCAGTCGACCGGTACTTTATTTTGGTGCAAGACATTGGCACTACGAAGAAGACAAAGCACTTGCGCGTCTTGCTTTTGAAAACGGAATTAGGGAAGTCGCGACTGATAACGGAGGAGAAGATTTTGGGAAATGGGGCGTGGGGACAATACCTCATTCTCTTGAAAATATTTTTGCGTGGAAGTATGGTGTGGATAGAGCTATAGTTGAGTCGACAAAGGCGTTTGACAGAGTTATTCCAGAGAATATTCCAAGAGTTGCTTTAATTGATTATGCAAATAGGGAAATAACTGATTCATTAGCAACTGCGAGGGAATTGAATGGCAACCTAGCTGCAGTTAGAGTTGATACGTGCGGAGAAAATTTAGCTGAGGGCGGCGTAATTGGAGACAGAAAATACTGGCAGGGAAATGGCGTTACAGTCGAGGGAGTTTATGCTCTCAGAAGGGCATTAAATGAAAACGGATTTGAGAATGTTGGGATTTATCTGAGCAGTGGATTCAGCAATCCTGAAAAAGTGAGAGCGTTTAACGAAGGGGAAAGACGATACGGGATAAAACTTTACGATGGAATTGGCGCAGGATTCTTGGACGGGGTTAGGTGCGCGACTGCAGATGTTGTCGCTGTTGGGAATTGTGCAGATGAAGTTGATTTTTACACTGGCGACGGAGTAGGTCCAAAAAATATTATACACAAAGTTGGAAGACCTCCAAGGCCAAACAATGGACTTGATTTGTTGGTTGGGAGTGCTGCATGAAAACAGCAGTTTATGAAACAGATGTTGAACATGATTTTAGTCTTAGAACTGGAGCCTTGTTTGTGCATGGGAATAAACCTTGGCAAAGAGAACCTTACGGTGCTGAAGCTGTTTTGCCGAATATTTTTGCACTTCATAATTATGCAGTTGGGCAAGGATGGAGAATTACTGGAAGTGTTGACAGACATTTTTACGAAGATGCAGAGTTGATAAGAAATAAAGGCGGGGTGTTTGACGATCACTGTATGAATGGAACTGTTGGTCAGCTTAGGCTGCCAGAGCTTGAACCTCAAAAAGATATTTACATCAGAGCAAAAGACGGGCCAATGATGGGAATAAGAAGATACACAGAAGAAGAACTTAGCAGATATCTTGATTCTGGCGCTCAAATAATTTTTGAAAAACAAACTTATGACGTTGGGACAAATCCTAATTTCAAACCAACTCTAAAATTAATGCTCGACCGCGGACTGAAAAAAATAATCTTCAACGGATTTGCCACAGACTACTGCGACAAGGCAGTTGTTCTCAGAACGGCAAGTTACAGAGACGAATTTCGAAAAGACTTGGGAATTTATGTTGTGACGGACGCTATTGAAGAGGTCAATATAGATTTTGAGGGGCGGATTGATTCTGATTTTGGCAAGAAAGCCTTGGGGGAAATGGTCGCAGCTGGTGCGAAGCTAGTTACAACAAGAGATGTTTTGGAGGAAAGAATATGAAAATCAGAAGAGCATATTTCGAGGACGCTGCGAAAGCAAGAGACGAATTGGCTGAGCAAGTAATTCAGTTCACGCGCGGAACTGGAGCAGATGGGGGAGTTGTGGGGCTGAGCGGTGGAATTGATTCGACAACAGTTGCGTACTTATGCAAACATGCTTTTGATAGAGAGAATACCCACGGGAAAAGACTACAACTATTCGGAGTTATAATGCCCTCTAAAGCAAATGATGAGAAAGATAAATCAGACGGATTAAAGGTTGCTGAAAATCTTGGAATTAAGCCCATAGTAATTCCTATTGAGTCAATGGCTGAAAGATTTGTTGAGACCTTAGGGATTGACAATGAATTTGACCGCGGAAACTTGTATTCTGAAATAAGGGCTGTTGTGTTAAGTAGAATCGCTGCTTCGAAAAATTGCAGAGTCATGGGCACTGGAAATTTGGATGAAGATTATGTTTTAGGATATTTTACAAAAAGAGGAGATGGTGCTGTTGATAATAATATTTTAGGAAACCTTCCAAAGAGATTAGTCAGAGAGTTAGCAAGACATTTAGGTGTTCCGGAAGATATTGTAAACAAAGTCCCGACTGCAGGATTGTGGGAAGGTCAAACTGACGAGGGCGAGCTTGGATATACTTATGAACAATCTGAGTTAGTCCAGAATGGATTTGATCAAGGACTTTCGGCTGAGGAAATCGTTAGAAAAACAGGTTTTGACAGGAAGATTGTTGAGGATGTAGCTTGGAGACATGAAACAACTGAACACAAAAGAAATCCTCCCACGGTGGGGAAAATCAGTTTATCTTTTAAGGAGGTTGTGAAGTGAGTTTTAGAAAACCGTCTGTGACAGCAGATGTGATAGTGAAAGAAAATGGAAAGGTTCTTCTTGTCAAAAGGAAGCGGGCTCCTTTCAAAGGTTGCTGGGCGCTGCCGGGTGGTTTTCTTGAAGTGGGCAGGGAAACTGTTAAACAGGCTGCTCAAAGAGAGCTAAAAGAAGAGACAGGATTGGTGGTAGAATTGGAAGACTTAGAATTAATTGGAGAATCTTCAAATCCAAATCGTGACCCGCGGGGACATGTAGTTTCTCTGCACTATTTTGTGAAAAGATATTCGGAAAAACCAAATGCTGGAGACGATGCTGCAGAGGTTCGGTGGTTTCCTTGTGATAACTTACCGAAATTGGCTTTTGATCACAAAGAGATTTTAGATAAATTTCCAGGAGGGGAAAATGAAATACTTAAAAGACTGGAACTTGTTTGAGAAGATTTGGCTTTTGACTTTCACAGCGATTAATGTTTATTTATTCTTTGCTTGGAGCGACACCTGGATTGGTTTAACTGCTTCTTTAACCGGGATGTTGTGTGTTGTATTGACTGCGAAAGGAAAGATAAGCAGTTTTTATTTTGGACTTGTGAATATTCTCACTTACTCTTACGTTGCTTACAGGAGCGCGTACTACGGAGATGTAATGTTAAACATGTTATATTTTCTACCTATGACTTTCGTTGGAATTTATTTTTGGAACTTGACCTCGCCACATAGATCCGACTAATTCTGTCACTCAAACAGTTTTGACAGTTGGCTCCTTTATTAAGAATTTGGAGGTTTATCCTCCAAAATTGTTCTGACTTCCTGAGAAAAATTCGAAAAGACTTTCTCTCTC
>JAHISS010000079.1 GCA_018817905.1 Nanobdellota archaeon | reverse complement strand
TCAAAAACATTCACCTCAACAGGCAGTTCCTTTTCCAGCTTCTCAATATCATACTTTCTCCTAATCCTCTGAGAAATCGCCTCAAACGGCCGCTGTTGCCGAGTTTTCGGATCATAACCAACGACCTCCGAATCCAAAATAATCTCCTTCGCCTTCACGTATTTCTTAATCGTCGCGACAACATCCGGAAACTGCTTCGTAACATTTTCCAAACGCCGCGTAAACAAAGAAACATCATTCCCAACTTTATTTATCACAACCCTAAAACCATCATACTTATGCTCAATCGCCGCCGGCTTCCCACAGATTCTAAACGCTTCTTTAATATCTGTAACCTTAACAGGCAGCATTACATTCATCGGCCTCCCCAAAACAATATCAATCTTATCTAATTCCTTCTTTCCCTTAGAAGCCGCCTCAAACACGACCGCAAAATCATTTGCCATATCGTAAGCAATCTCCAGTTTCAAACTCATTTCTTTTTTCTCATCCGGGAACAGCGCCTCCGCAATCGCATCCCGCACCGTCGCATCCGCAACTCCAACACGCAACTGCCCAACCAAAGTCCGCGCAATATACTTCGCTTCCTTCCCGCTCGCCTGCCCCAACAGCTCCGCAATCAAAGCAGTCTTCCCGCTCACTGCCCCCTTCCCCTCAATTTCCATTATCTTCCTAAAATTACCAAACACTTTCCCAACAGTCAACCTTTTAGAAAACAAACTCGTCTGCTTCTTCTTCCCCGCAAACTCTTCAGCCAACTCCCCAATATCCCCAATCTTCCTATACTTCTTAACAATTTCACTTTCCTTCACACCAAAAGAAAACGCAATCGCTTTAATCGTCAGCTTATCCGAAATCCCCAAAATTCTATCATCATAATCCGGCGTAACCTTTCCCCTCAAAAGATAAATCCACTCCGGCTCCCCTTCCTTGGCCAGCTTATTCAAAAAACCCGCAAGAATAGTCCCCTTCTCAAGCCGCTTCGTCGTCCCATAAAGGCCCTCATAAACTTCTACGAAATCAGAATAATTCATCACCTTCTTTGCCATTTTTCACCTTTAGTTTTAAATCATTATATATCTTTTCCAAATATTCAAACACCAAAGCTGCATAATCTCTGTCCAATAATTTCCCATAATACATGATGGAATTCCGGTTATACCTTAATTCATTCAAAAAAGAAAGATCATTATCTCCAAATCCCAATACCTTCAAATATGAAATCTCGGCTTCGTGTGCGTAGTTCCCAGAAGAAACATATCCCTCCAACAACAATTTAGCCCTGATTAATTCCAGGATTATATCATAACAGTCCTTAATTATTGAATTCGAGTTTTCACGATCTATCCCCATCACACCTACCCTTTTCTTCAAACCACCATATGATATCTCAGACTCATTAATAAAAAATCCTGCTCTCTCTTTGTTTATCGCAGTTCTACGAATCATTCCTTCTCTAACATAACTTTCAAAATCTTTAGGCAATCTCATAACTCTATACCACCAGACAATAATATTCCATTTAGAATATTGTTCCTTAAATGTTTATGTATGTCCTTAAATGAAGGATAAAAATTAATAGTTATCTTCCGGTCCAATAACTTTTCATACCTTCCCAAATCAATCGTCTTGTCCTTCCTTCCAATAATGGCAATATCAATATCAGACTTGCTTACATCCCACCCCAAAGAATAACTCCCGAAGAGTATAATCGTCCCACCTGCGAACTTTTCCTCCAAAAAACTAATTAATCCAGACTCGTATATCTGCTTTAAATTTTCAACTCTTTTCAAATCAATTGCATTTCGGTTATCTCTATTAAACTCAATAGAAAACAGATTCATGGTTTTGGACTTCTCCACTCTAATCAAACCTTCTTTCTCAAGCTCTGGCAAAGCATTAGCCACAGCTGTCGGCGAAACCTTCAACTCCTTCGCAATCCCCCGGCCATTAAATTTCATTCCCGCCCTGATGCACAAGAATCTAAATATCCCGCACTGCAATCGTGTCCATTTTGTTTTATACGTGTCCATGTTAATTTACACATGTCAACTAAAGTTTATAAAACTTGCCCTAACAAAATCAGGGTGATACATCACCTTCTTAACCATCAACCAATCAAAGAAAGAAGGCATTTATTTGTTTTGACTAAATATTCTCCAAGAAACCTTGTGCCGCGTGATAGATTTTGTCTGTATAAGAAAGTGCTGTACCTAAAACATAACCTGAACAAAAAGGAATAGCCACACTCATTCTGCTCTCCGTTGTTTCTTCGGCCACACTACCCACAATACAAGCGTTAGAAACTACGGCTATTATTGGACCCCAAACCTTAGAATTGACATGAATTGGTTTTATCATTTTTCCATCAGCATCTATCAGGTGGCTACTCCCATAATCCATAATTCTTACGAACCCTTGGGTTAAGACGCCCGTTAGAACCCCGCTAAGAAAGTTTTCTAAACCTCTCCTTTTTCCCCCTAATTCAATTGCGTCTCTTCTCATTTCACTAAAACTATCTTGTTCCATAATTCCTCCCCTCCCAAAACCTATTTAAACTTAAGTTGTTATCTTTGATAACAACTAAAATGGACATAACACAAAAACTCCAAGAAGCCGGTTTAACAGGAAACGAAACGAAAGTATACATGGAATTAACAAAAAAAGGAAGTCTAACGGCAAACCAAATTGCAAAAAACCTGGGCATAGATCGAACCCTGACTTACACCATCCTAAATCACTTAATCGAAAAGGGACAAGCCAATTATGTAATAAAAGAAAACAAAAAGTTCTTTTCATGCGCAAAACCCGAAAACCTTCTAAATCAAATTAAAGCAAAAGAGATTTTAGTAAACGAGCTAGTCAAAGACCTAAGCAACATTAAAAAAACAGAAGAACAAAAAACAGAGATTAATGTCTATGAAGGAAAAGAAGCAATAAGAAATATCTACAACATCTTCAAGAAACACAAAGAGATGCTCTCCTTCGGAGCCACAGGACGAGCATACGATTACCTCTACGAATCTCCAGCCCTAACAAAAGAACTTATCCGAGCAGGCATGAAAGGCAGAATTATCACCTCGCCAAAATACAAAAATCACCCTATGACAAAAATCAAAAACATACAAGTAAGATTCCTTCCATTTGAAAGCGAAGCTACGACAACTCTCTTCGGAGATTACGTAATGATTCATATCGCCAAGGAAAAACCAATTGTCACATTAATCAAAAACAAAGATATTGCCCAGAGTTACAGAAACTATTTCGAGATTTTATGGAAATCCGCGAAAAAATGATAATTACATTCACTCATCTTTCACCTCTTTCTTCAGTCTATCATAAACCCTTTCCAGAAATTCAACAACTTTCTTGGCATATTCCAAATCAACTATTGTCCCGTAATAAAGCATTCCATTCCTAAAATATCTAATCTGGTCAACAAACTCAACGTCCTTCTCACTAAAACCCAGATTCACGAGGTATGAAACCTCTGCCTCATGAGCTCCAGCACCTCTAGCGTGATATCCCTGAAGCAGCATCTGGCCGCGAACCATTTGCATTATCACGTCATAACATTGCTTAACAACAATATTTACATTGCTTTCATTTATTGGAATCTTCTTAACTAACTCCAACAAAAAAGCATAGTCCTTTGCAGATTCATCAAATAAAAAACCAAATAAAAAACCAGACCTCGATTTATCTGGAGTCCTCTTCTTGACTATTCCGGATTCTAAAAAATCATCAAATCTCTTCATTTAAACCTCTATACCTCCAACTAATACAACGCCATTAAAAATATTTTCCTTTAACCTTTTATGTATTCCCTTAAACGAATCGTAAAAATTCACAAATATCTCCCTGTCTAACTTTTTCTCAAATTCACCTAAATCAATCTTTTTCTCTTTCCTTCCGATTACCGCAATATCAATATCAGAACCAACAACATCTTCTCCCTTAGAATAACTGCCAAACAAGATTATTGTAGAGCCAGCAAACTCTTTCTCGAGAAAATCAAAAAGCCCAGATTCATAAATAACTCTTAAGTTCTCAATTCTCTTCATCTGCAAAACCTTCCTGCTGTCTCTGTTTAGCTCTACAGACCATCTCCCAGATTCTTTATCCTTCTCAGTCTTTATCAATTCTTCTTCCTCCAACTTTGGAAGAGCTTTTGCTATAGCTGCCTGTGAAACCTCCAGAGATTTTGCAAGTCGGAGAGCATTGAATGACTTACCTGCCTTCGCCGAGAGGAATCTAACAATACCTTGCTGTAATATTGTAAACTTAAGTTTATATATATTAGCCATGGTTTACACATGTAAACTAAAGTTTATAAAAGTTTCTAAAAGCCACTGCGTGTTTTGTTCTAAATCCACCCCTTCTTCTTATTTAACTCAAATCATAATACTCAAACTTATGAATCTTCAAAATAAAAACAACCCTACATATCTAATCACAATAATAGTTTTAAAGGGGGCTTATCTAAAAATAACTATGACTCCAGAACCAACCAGAGAAATTAGTTTTGAAAACTTAGGTAGAGATCTTAGAGGATATGATGGTTTCAATGAAGCTGCATATGAAAGCATGAGAGCTAACCCGAGCCCAGGCAGGAGAGTCCTTACCGCAGAAGGTTTTGAGGTTTATTTCGATTTATGTTCTGGTCAAGCTAGAAGTATCAGAGTAAATGGGATGAAATATGACGGGGCTAACACACCTATCTTGCGTAGAGCTGGAAAGATGATAGCTGATAAATATGGAGTAAGTTTTGTAACCTTTCAAACTGACGGACGTTTTAGACAAAGTAGTAAAGAATTAGAAGAAAATGAAGAGATAACAAAGGTAATTAAAGGAGTCCTAGATTCACAAAGGCATTTAGATGACCGAATTGAATTTGCAGCTAAGAGACTCGTTGATGATTAAATCCAACCCCTCCTCTTAATGCCCTTATTATCAATAACAAAATCCAAACTCTTTTCCGGCAACGAACGATGCTTCCTCAAATAAACAGTCCTTCGACCTTTATCATTCACCAGCTCAATCAAACATTTCCCCCAATATTTCAAAATGTCTCCCCCGACCATTCTGTTCTCATCTTCCCATCGATAAATCTGATTCGTCACCAAAACAGGAATATTCTTCTTCCTCGCAATTTCCGCCAATGTCTTCATCTGCCTAGCTAATTCCGAATTAATAGTCTGCAGCGCCAAATCGCTCTTCTCCCGCGCGTCCGCAAAATCCAGCCGATACAAAATCGTCATTCCATCAACGACAACCAAATCAATCTGATCCTTCAACCGTTTATTCAATTCGACAAATGCCTTCCTTTGTTCATCAAAACTAGTCGGCTTCAAAAGAAAAATATTTTTCAAAACATCTTCATGCTCTTCAGGAGCAAGCTGCTTAACCCTTTCAATACTGAAACCTCCCTCGGTATCAATAAAAATAACTTTCTTGCCTTTCTTAGCCTGCGACACAGCTGCGAGCAGACAAAGATTCGTCTTCCCCGTCCCAGGTCCGCCATACAAAACAGTAACAATATCACTATCATAACCGCCAAACAACCAAGTGTTCAAATCGTGCGACCCCGCGCTAACTTTCGCCATCTATTTCACAAAATAAGTTACTATAAATTAGTTTCTACGTAGAAGAAAACGATACTCCTTGCGAAATAATTCCATTCCCTGCAAATCCTTGTCTTCAGTAAGTCTCTGAACTCTAGTTGCGATAGGATCTTCAATTAATAAACGTGTAGTCAAAGGAAGCAACGCAATATCAGGATAATCCCCAAACTGCCCCATGCCCAAGTCAGCATAAATCTTCTTGTTGGGATCAATATTCCAAGCATGGTGCGCACCAGTAAAAGATTTACCTGCAACTTCTAAAAGGCCAGTAACTTCAAAAACAGCCCTAGCAACATGACAACATTTCCCCTTAGGAAATTCTTCAAACACTGCCGCTGCAATCTGACGAATCGCAACAAGACGCCCACAATAAAAAGGTAACATAAAAAAGAGAAAGTTAGAGGTTATATAAAATTATAGTCAAAACAGATACTGTCCAATTAACGTCAGATTTATATAGTTTGATAGTTTAACCTCTCTGAAAGGAGGTTAATGCTATGAAAACAAAATGCCAATTTTGTAAGAAATTGTCTGCGGTAAAACAAGGTTATAGAAAAAACAAAGTT
>JAHISS010000012.1 GCA_018817905.1 Nanobdellota archaeon | reverse complement strand
TATTTTGGATTCGGAGGTCGTTGGTTATGATCCGAAAACTCGGCAACAGCGGCCGTTTGAGGCGATTTCTCAGAGGATTAGGAGAAAGTATGATATTGAGAAGCTGGAAAAGGAACTGCCTGTTGAGGTGAATGTTTTTGATGTGATTTATCATGACGGGAAGAGCATGATGCAGGAGCCGTTTACGAAGCGAAGGAAGTTGTTGGAGAAATTGATTCCGTATGAGAAATGGAAGATTAGGCCTTCGATGCAGATTGTTACTGACAGCGAGGAGGATGCGTTGAAGTTTTATCATGAGGCGTTGAAGTCGGGAGAGGAAGGAATTATGGTGAAGACGTTGGACGCGCCGTATCAGCAGGGAAGGAGAGTTGGTTATATTGTTAAGATGAAGCCTGCGGCGAATGATTTGGATTTGGTGGTTACGGGGGCAGAGTATGGAAGCGGGAAGAGGGGAGGATGGTTGACGAGTTATATTGTTGCTTGCAGGGATGGAGATAAGTATCTTGATGTCGGGAAGGTTTCTTCTGGGTTGAAGGAGCTTGAGCAAGAGGAGGGGACGACTTATGCGGAGATGACTAAGTTGTTGAAGCCGTTGATTGAAAGTGAGAAGGGCAAGACGGTTGTGGTGAAGCCGAAGATTGTTGTGTCTGTTACTTATCAAAATATTCAGGGTTCGCCTTCATATGACTCTGGTTTTGCGATGAGGTTTCCTAGGATTACACATTATAGGCCGGATTATCATTTGAAGGATATTGCTACGTTGGATGATATTAAGGCGGAAGTGCGGAAGGGGGAGAAGGGGAGGGGTGGGGTAGGATAATTTTATAAGTTTGAAGTGGTGAGGAAAGGGCGCAGAGAAAAATTATTTGTTGTTTACAAAGATTGATTTGATGCAACTGTAAAATCTAATTCACCAATTTTATGATTACATATCCAAACATCAATAATAGTCGTCTGGTTTATGGGATAATCGTTTGGGGCGGGGATGGGATTGCACATCTAAAAAATTTTTAATTAGCTTTCTGAGGTGGTTTTTTCTCCGGCGAGTATTTTTACAACCCATAACCAAACCAGCCACGTCGGTAACACATAGTCGAAAACTGTAGATGGTTTGGACCAATGGGTGGGCGAGCGCGTTACGCGCCACCAATTCCAATCAATTAAAGGCGCGTGGCCGCGAGTTGGGTGGGAAGCAAAAATACAAGTCACGACGCGAATTTCAGAAAGCTAAGCTATTTCCCAAAACAAGAAAATATAAAAACTCTATTCAACTTTTATAAACAAGAGGTGATAAATTAATGATAAAAGTAACAGCTCCTGTTCGGATTGATATTTCAGCCGGTTGGAGCGACGCAGATCCGTTTAGAAAAGAGTTCGGCGGCGGAGTTTTGAACGCAGCAATAAACTTGCGAGTTTCTGCAACACTGAAAGGCGGCAAACTCATAAGCTCTCTTGAAAACGTTCCAGGACATTCAGGCCTCGGCACGTCCGGAGCATTAAGAACTGTCTACCTTGTCGCAGCAAATCCATCGCTGATAAAAAACAAAAACGAGCTAATCAAACGCGTTCATATTTTTGAAAACGCTATCGTCGGTCAGCGAGCCGGCTTCCAAGACCAGGCAGCTGCGATTTTTGGGGGCGTTAATTATTGGGAATTCAGAAGAGACAATTCCATCCAAAAAATAAAAATCCAAAAACACAAAGCAGAACATCTTTACAAAAGACTTGTTTTAATCTTCACCGGCGAAGGTCACATCTCTGCAAATGTCCACGAAAGAGTTTTCGAAGGAAGTCGTTATATCAGATTCATCCCAACAATTGACAGAATGAAATCAATTGGAAAAGAAATGTTCAAACACATTGAAAACGAAAAAGCAATGACAAACCTTCTTAACGAAACTTGGGAGCTGCAAAAAATGCTCCACAAAGATGTTGAATCATCCACAATGAAAAAAATCCAAAAAGCTTGCAAAGATTATTACCTCGCTGTTCGCGCAACCGGCGCTGGCGGAGGCGGGTGCATGCTTTTCTACACAAAACCAGAACGGAAAAATAACTTGATACAAAAACTAAACTCCTTAAAAAAAACAATTCCAAAACTCCGCGTCCTGCCGTTTAAGTTTGATTACAAGGGAATAACACTAAGCAAGGAATGACCATTTACATAAAGAAGTATTAACAAAAAAATGTTATCAAAAAAACAAAGAAGGAAAAACAATGCGGCAATTAATCATCTCGATTTTAATATTAACCAATCCAAGGAATTAAATCTTGAAGAAAACAATTCTTCGCTTGGTTCCAAAACCAAACTATCTTTGCCGTCGATGTAATGATATTAAAAATTAAAGTCAAACCAAATTCTTCCAGAGATTCATTAGAGAAAATTTCTCCTACAGAATACAAAGCAGAATTAAAAGCTCCGCCGCAAAACAACAAAGCAAACCTCGCGCTAATCAAACTCCTTGCTAAAGAATTTTCAGTCCCACAAAGTAAAATTAAAATAAAAAATCCAAGCTCAAGAAAAAAAGTTGTTGAAATTCAAAAGAACAAATAATTAAAAACCTCCCCATTCTAATTCTCAAATGCGACAAAAAAGAGGTAAACTAAAATACGAACCAGCTCCAGACCTTCAAGCAAGAATGTTGCAAATCATCCGTCTCTTAGAACTTTCTCATGTAAGGGCCGAAAGAGTCAAATGCCTTCGGAGCTTCGGCTCTTCTTCCCACAGAACAATTGCCCGCTGCCACGCACTCGGCAAATTAATGCAGCACGCGATGGAAACAAACGCATTTTATGCAATAGAATTCCTGGAAAGATTCGACAAACTCTCGCAGCAAGACCAAGACAAAACAATAATCCACGAACTCATGCACATCCCAAAATCTTTCGGCGGCGGCTTCCGGCATCACGACTTTGTCTGCGGAGAAAACGTTGATTTGCTCTACCAAAAATTCGAAAACAGTTTGAGGAAAAGCTGGTTTTGTTAATTATTGCCTGTTGTATGCAATTATTAATTCATTTTGTTACAACTTAAAACCACAAGATTATTCCCCACCTCTTCTCGCAGCCACGTATGGCATTAATCATACAACAATACTCCACACGTAACATGCTCGCCCCCACCACCAAACCTTTTCCGTATAATCATTATCAAATAAATCTTGTGAGCGTAGCGATTACGAATTGGATTGTTTGGTTGTATCTAAAATTTATCCTTTCTCATTCCAGCTCATATCATCTGCCAAGATTCCAAAAACAAGTTACCCAACCCAACCCCTAACAGTTATCATAATTATCCACAAATCCAACTAATCCGGTATTATCAAAAACTCAATTAATATTACATCGATTGTTTTATTATTAATCTAATGAGTTGGTGGAAGTGAAACTATTTTCTAAAGGATTTTATAATTTATATACTAAAAATTAAACAGGCAAAATAATTTCCAGACACTACAACATTGCAAATCAAAAAACAATCACGTCAACAACAAATATCTTCCAATTGAACCTGGTTAACGTGAGAATCTTATGGGGCGGCGACATTTTTACCAAAACAAAAAATTCTATATTTTTCCGCCCAATTCTATCATACATACTAAGTATATTTTGCCCTTAAAATAGAAGGTTTTATAAACAAAAAACACACATAATAAGTATCTTAGGGTGTGTTGTGAAAACTGAAAAAAAGAACTCAGTACTAGTAGTATTTGTATCAGTAGATTCTCCGATTTTTCCAGATTATATTTTTTCAAAGGGGCTGTTCAAACACACCCTAAGAAAACTTGTTTCCACACACACCCTGAGAAACAGTTTCCACACGAACAGCCCCTTTTTTCTTTTAACAAAAAAACAAAAAAATGTCATTTGAATTAAAAAAACTCGAGCAAAAGAAAGAAGAACTGATAGAAAAAATCAAACAGTGTGAACTGCAAAAACAGATTGTCAAAAGCACTGCGCAAAAACTTGCAGCCCAGTATCACATAGGAGAAATTAACTTCCAAGAATACGGCGTCAAATATAAGGCTCTCTTCAAAGACAAAACTCCAGAGCAATGGGTCAACTACTACGACATCAATCTCAAAACCTACCGCGCTCAGCTAATCTGGTATGAAAAACAAATTAAGAAAAAAAGTAAGGCAGGCAAAGCAAACGCAGAAGCAATTTCCGAAAGAATAGAAACAGCAGAAGCTTACAAGAAAAAAACAATAAACACTGTTCAAAAACTCGCAGCAAGATACTCAATCGGAGAAATAAACTACGCGCAATACCAAAACACGCTCTCCGAAACTTTCGGACAAAAAACTCCACAGCAATGGGTTGACTACTACGACAATTACATCAAAAACTGTAACAGCACTTTAGACGCCTGCAAGAAAACATTAAGAAAACAAAAAATAAAATCATTCTCAATAAAATTCATCCCAGCCATCCTGATTTTTTCTGTTCTAATTTATTTCCTATTCAGCTTCGTCTCCAAACCAGAAATAACCGGGCTCACTGTGGAAATAACAAAAGAAACCCACACAGAAAGTTTAGATTTGCAGTTAAGTGAAAGTTCAACCCACACGTTCGAACTTCCTTACGAAGGAACTTTAAACTGGGCAAAACTCTCCGGACAAATCAAAGGAAAAGGAAACGTCAAAATCTACTTAGATGATTACTTAATTCTTGATTCAGATAACTTAAACAAAAAAAGTGCAATAACTGGCAGCGCAATAACCGGGCTTGCTTCAGAAGGAAGCGAAGATTCAGAAGGAAGTGATTCTGGAGAAAGCAGTGATTCAGAAAGTAGTGAAACTTCTGAAAGCAGTGAAACTTCTGAAAGCAGCAGCGATGATTCGAGCGACGAAACTGCTTCTGAAGAAACTCCTGAAGAAGAACCAAGCGAAGAAATTCCAGAAGAAGAACCAAGCGAAGAAACTCCAGAAGAAACTCCTGAAGAAGAACCTGTCGAAGAAGCACCTCAAAACGAAACAGAACCAGAAGAAACTCCAGAAGAAACAAAACCTGAAGAACCCCAAACAATAAAATTCTCAGATTACTGCGAACAAACTTGCGACCTAAAAGATTTCAACCTGACAGAATCTTCTTACACTCTAAAGATTGAAATAACAAACGCTGAAGTAGAATTAGACGAATTAAAGTATGAAATAGAAATACAAAAAGAATCTGCTGAAGAAACCCCAGCCAACATCACCGAACCAACTGAAAACATAACTTTGCCAGAAGAAAACATCACAGCCCCGGAAGAAAACATAACCGAAATTCCTGAAAACATAACCATCGCAGAAGAAAACATCACAGAACCTCCAACCCTTATTCAAGAAATCCCAAACATCTTAATTGAAAAAAACTCCTTCTATGACATCTCAATCGCAGAATATTTCACAAATGCAGGAGATTATTATTTACTGCAAACTTCAAACATCTCATTCACTTCATTCGATCACACAATCAGGATTCAACCAGAACAAAACTTCACAGGAACAAGAACAAGCAGAATCGTAGTAACAAACGAATTCGGAAACACAGGAAGCAACTTCTTCAACGTAACAGTGGCTGAAAAAACCATTGACTCCCCCCCAATTCTAATTGCAGAAATTCCAGACATGATAATAAAAACAGACAGTTACATTGATATGCATATCTCTGATTATATAGAAAATGCGGAAGATTATTATTTACTGCAAACTCCAAACATCTCATTCACTTCATTCGACCACACAATTAGAATTCAGCCAGAACAAAACTTCACAGGAACAAGAACAAGCAAAATCATTGCCTCAAACCCTCTCGGCACACTGGAAACAAACTTCTTCAACATAACAATATCTGACTTTGTAAACGAATCTATCTTTCTTCCAACATCAAACATCTCTGCAAACATTTCAACATTGCAATACAAAGCAGTCATCAACCGCCCGGTAAAATGGCTCAAGAAAATAAACATTGAAAACCTAACTGAAATAGAAAACCTAACAATTAAGCTTCCGAAAAGTTCAAAAAACATCTCCATAAAAACCGGCGAAGAAGTCCAGCAGGCTTTAGAAGAACTAGATGAATACGAAAGCACAATTGAAAACGCTGACCGCGAAGACATCCGCTCCGGAACAATCACCGGCAACGTTGCTTTTGACATCAAAGAAGGAAAAGGAGTTTTAACAAGATTGTTAAATTGGGTAAAGAGTTTCACACTTACTGGGAATGTAATACAAGAATCTGAGTTAGAAGAAGAAATTACTGAAACCTCTGACAGCAAAATAGTCGATATAGGAAGCATAGCAGAACAAACGCAGGAAACAGAAATAGGAATAGAATTCTATACCGAAGCTCCGCTCGCATTTGAAGAAAACATCTCAAACGGAAAGAGAATAACTGTCTCCGGCCCAGACGAACTAAACTACACAGACATTCTCGCCTACACTTTGATTGACAAAAAAGTTCCAGTAAACTCCTCCACGCTAAAACTTTATTGGTATGCTTCGCATGAGGATGCTGTTGCTTTTGGCTATATCAATGAAACAAACAAAACTAAAAAAGAAAAAGTTGAAAAAATTGAGGAAGAGGAGTTGTCTGAAGAGGAAATAACGACTCCAGAAGAAGCTATAATTCCAACAACTGAAGAAGAAATAATAATTCCAGCAGATAACCAAACTCAGAATGAAACTGTTGAAGAACAAAATGAAACTGTTGAAGAAGACACAAACGAATCAACTGAAGTAACTGGCTCATTCTTGACTGGTTTTGCAGTATCGGAGTTTGATGAAACAAAAGAAACAAAGAAAAAAGATGACCTCTCTGAAAAAATAAAAATTGAATTTCCTTACAACGCCTACGACTTGGACAACGACGGCTTTGTTGATTATGTTGAATGGATTGTCCCTCACTTGTCAAACCAAACATTTGATATTATTTTCATAATCAAGGCAGAGCATTTGGATGAAAACAGGGAGTTTGTTTCAGATATTTTTGAGGATGTTAAGGCGTTGGATGGAAATTGGAGCGAGGAGATTCCTGATGGGGATTACGTCAGAGTTACATTTGAAATTCCTTTAGATAATACGAGGGATATTACTGTTTGGCCCAGGACTGTGAGTGGTGAACCGAAGATTGAGGTTTATGAAAAAGATGGGACAAGGTTGATTGCTGAGTTTAGTAATTTGACTGATAATGAGTATAATAAAGTTTATCTGACTAATTTATCTGAGGGCGAGTGCTATGACAATGAAACACAAATCCTAACAGAAGAGGGATGGAAATACTTTTATGAATTAGGAGATGAAAAGGTTGCGACTTTGAACGCTGAGAGCGGGAAGTTGGAATGGGAAAAGCCAATTGACAAGCAGGTGTTTGATAGTTCTGGGGAGATGTATCGGATTGAGTTAGAAGATGGGAGTGATTTATTGGTTAGTGAGAAGCATAAGATTTATGCCGGAATAGGAGAAATTTCAAATTTATCTTCGTATAACGTAACCAAGTTACCTTCAAAATCTTCTGATTTTGTTTTATCTTTAAGCAGTTTAGAAAAAGATTTTAATAATGCTTCCGGATTATCTTGCGGGATTCTTAGCCAGACAACTGAGAATATTTTTTCTTTAGGAAATTGTTCTGAATCTGTAAAGTCATCATCATTAGTAACTAATACCCTTTCTTCTGATTTGGAGAATTCAGCTAATTTACCATTGACAAGTCCTTTTGGTTTTGAAATTATATCAACTCCCTGTTGTTTTAGAAATGTTTCCAATCTTCTTTTTACATTCTCATCTCTAAGAAATTTAGGCTTTGAGCGGAACACTGAATTGGACATTGTCTCTACCCCTAGTGAGATCGGCTGCATATTGCAAGGATGCTTTAATATGTTCTTTAGTCAAAGAGGGGAAGTCTTTGAGAATTTCATCTATACTAATTCCTCCTTCAAGCATCTCCAAAACCTGCCAGACCATCACTCTTGTGCCGTTGAAAGTAGGTTTGCCATGACAGATTTCAGTGTCTGCAACGATATACTTATTGATTTCGATTCTCATAATTTTAGCAATGCAGTGGAAGTATTTAAAGATTTTGATTTAATCCCGATAACAAATGTTTATAATGATATTAATGAGGGAGGAGAGGTTTATTTCTTAGATTCAGAAGGCAATGAAGTCAGAGTAAAAAGCATAGAAAAAGTTCCGTATTCGGGGAAGATTTACGATGTTGATGTTGAGAATGATATTGTCTTGGTTGGGAAAGAGAAGGATGAGAAAGAATTGTATTATAAGTATTTTAATAAGTTAGATAAAGAAAAGAAAAAGGGTTCGAACAGAGCGGTGAACCCGGTAGCCCGCGATTTCTCATCACCAGAGTATGATTATAATGATGCTCCAGCATATTTAAATATTTCGGTTGATTCAATGGATGGCGCCAGGGTGGCAGAGCGGTCAATGCGGTCGCCTCAAAAGCGACTTCTCATCACCGAGAGCGCGGGTTCGAATCCCGTCCCTGGCGCGGTTAATTTTGATTTAATCCCAATAACAAATGTTTATAATGATATTAATGAAGGGGAGGAGGTTTATTTCTTAGATTCAGAAGGTGATGAGGTCAGAGTAAAAAGCATAGAAAAAGTTCCGTATTCGGGGAAGATTTACGATGTTGATGTTGAGAATGATATTGTCTTGGTTCGTAGAAATAGGGGAACGCCGATTTGGTCAGGCAATTCTAACAATTACACGCAGGATACATTTGATTTGCGGGTTGTTGGTGGTTCGATAGAGTTTGATTGGATTGTGGACCCGAGTGTTAATTTTTCTGGGAATGACATAGAAGCAATCCACGCTGCTCCTTTAGATGAAGATACTTTTGTTTTGGCATGGTGTGATGATACTGAAAATGATATTACTTTTGCTGTGTATGATACTGATGGAACTTTGGTAACCGGACCGATTGATGCAGATGCTGTTATATCTGGTTGTGAGAGTTATGATAATGAAGTATCAGTTTCAGCCTTCAATTCAACAGCTTTTGTTATTGGTTGGTTTGATAGACAAGACCAAGATGCTACATTTAGAACATATGATACTGACGGAAACGCGATATCGTCTGAAACTGACGCTGATACTGATGTCTATTTATATTCTGGAGTTTCAGTTTCAGCTTTCAATTCAACAGCTTTTGTTATGGTGTGGCAAGATGGTAGTGAAACAGACGCAATTGCAAATATAAGTTATGGAATTTACGACATAAATGCTAATACAATTAAATCCCAAACTAATGTTGCAGAGGGCCAAGGTAAATCGGGCTCGGCTGTTTCTGTTTCAACATTTAATGAAACAGCTTTTGTTGTGGGGTGGTATGACTACGTTAATACGGATGCAACATTTAGAACTTATAATATTGGGGGTGATGTAATTTCTAACGAGATTGATGCCGATACATCTGTAGGATTATCTTATTCTGTAAGGGTCTCAACTTTTAATTCAACAGCTTTTGTCATTGGGTGGTATGACGAAGTTGATAAGGATGCAACATTTAGAACCTACACAATAAATGGAACTCCCATTTCTAATGTGGTTGATGCTGATGACAATATTGATTATACGTATTCAGTTTCTGTTTCAGCTATTAACTCTTCTGCATTTGTTATTGGGTGGGCTGATAAGACAGATAATGACTTTACCTTTGCTATTTATGATATTAATGGAAATAATCTAACAGATGCCATTGATGTTGATACTGGGGTTACAATATCTGACTATCACTATGCTCAAGAAGTTGCTTCCTTCCAAACAGCAACAAACATAGGCCTCTGCTCTGATAACTTCATAATGGCTTGGGCACCCACCACAACATCAGCAAACTGGTCAGCATATCAACCAGATGGAACAGCATGGGATGGAGTATGCCCAGACGAAACCCCCCCCGCCGTAACAATAAACCTCCCAGAAAATATTAATTATTCAGTTTCATCAATTGACTTCAACATAACCTTGGATGAAGCTGGCTACTGCGAATACAGTTTAGACAGCGGTGTGAACAACGTCACAATGACAAACAACGGCAACAGGGACTTCAACCACACAAACTCCTCGATTGCTGATGGCTCGTATACAATGAATGCTTATTGCAACGACACGACTGGAAATAATAATTATACAGAGAGTGTGACATTTGGGGTTGATACTGTTGCTCCTTCAATCAACATCACCTACCCCCTCAACGCCATAACTTACAACATAAATGTTTCTGCAATTAATTATACAGTCGACTCGACCGGAAATTGTTGGTATTCTAATTCCTCAGGAACTTGGAACTCAACAACATCTCCGGCAGGAACAAACTTCACAAACGTGATAACAACAGAAGGCACAAACAATTTCATTGTCTACTGCAACGACACTGTTGGAAACCAAAACCAAAGTTCTTTTCTAACTTTTATCAAGGATGCAATAAACCCAGCAATAAACTTCACAAGCCCAACACCTTCAAACGGAAGCTCACAGTCCAACACAGATATTTTTGTCAATGTCTCCTCCTCAGACGCAAACCCCCATTACACTTTCCTCGACTTTGACAACGGCATCTTACTCTGGATGCGAATGGACGATGTGAACGGAAGCGGTGACCCAACAGACCTGTCAAGTTATTCAAACAACGGCTCTAAACAAGGAAATGCTGTCCAAACAGACGACGGCTATTTCGGCAAAGGATTTAGTTTTGACGGAGTAGGAGATTACGTTAACGCTGGACATAACGCAAGTTTACAATTTAACCAAACAAATGGTGTGACTGTTTCAGCATGGGTTAAACCTACATCAGGTCATGAAGCTTATTCTTATGCATGGAGAAAAGGAGATGCCAAGCTTTATGCATATGATACGAGCGCAACCTCATATGCTGTAAATCCTTCGCCGTACGAATCGCCTTACAATATTTATATCACTCTCGCTCCAAACGTATGGAATCATGTTGTAACTGTTGCCTTTAACTCAGGCAGTGGTAAAAACTTCACTGCATATGTAAACGGACAAAACGCAGGAAGCAAGCTATATCCAAGCCCTATAACAGATGTTCTCACTAATGATTTTAGTATCGGTGCTGACATTTCAGGAAATAGAAGATATTACAACGGCTCTATCGACGAAGTGATGGTCTTCAACCGCGCTCTCTCAGCAGCAGAAATCTCCGCACTTTACAACGCCTCAGCAAATCAATACAACAACAACTTCACTTCATTAGCTGGGGGTAATCATCTGTTTACCGGCTATACGGTTGACAAAGCAGGGAATAAGAACCAGACTGAAGAAAGGAGCGTTACTATAGACTCAATTTTCCCAATAGTAAATATAACCTACCCCCTCAACGCCACAACTTACAACATAAATGTTTCTGCAATTAATTACACAGTCGACTCGACCGGAAATTGTTGGTATTCTAATTCCTCAGGAACTTGGAACTCAACAACATCTCCGGCAGGAACAAACTTCACAAACGTGATAACAACAGAGGGCACAAACAATTTCATTGTCTACTGCAATGACACTTCAAACAATATTAATTCTTCGTCTGTAACATTCACAAAAGACACAACCGTCCCAACAACAACCATCCTCTCCCCTGCAAACAACTCAAACTTCAACACCCAAACAATAAACTTCATAACTAATTATACAAACTTAGATTTGAAGAACGCAACTTTGTTCGTCTGGAATACAACTGGAACAGTAAACCAAACAACAAACACAATAACAGGAACATCAAACCAGACAAATGTTTCTGTGACTTTGCCGGACGACGGCGCATTTACTTGGAACTCCTACGCCTGCGACAGTAATGATAACTGTGCATTCTACTTAGAGAATTGGAGTTTACTTGTCGACACAATCAACCCAACCATAAACTTCACAGGCCCAACACCTTCAAACGGAAACTCACAGTCCAACACAGATATTTTTGTTAATGTCTCATCTTCAGACGCAAACGACCATTACACTTTCCTCGACTTTGACAACGACGTCTTACTCTGGATGCGAATGGACGACACAAATGCTTCAGGCGACCCGACAGACTTGTCAAGTTATTCAAACAACGGAACTGCTAAAGCTGATGCTGCGCAAACAGACGACGGATATTTCGGCAAAGGATTTAGTTTTGATAGTGACGGGGATTACATTGATTTAGGAACATCTTCGTTAGCTGCAAAAAAATCACAATTTACGATTTCGTCTTGGTTTAAAGTTACTACAAGCGCCGCATCAGGTTCTTTAACAATATATGGCGAATCAGATTATGAGGGCATAGGTGAAGACCCTTGGGGTATTCTAATGTTCTATGTTGATTTGAATGACGGAAGTATTAACGCTTATGTTTACAAAGATGGCGATGACCCTTATCCAAGCATAACTTCTGCTGTTAATGCCGATGATGGTCTGTGGCATAACGCGGTGTTTGTAAAAGAGAACAGCACATCGTGGGAACTCTACTTCGATGGGGCTTCTGTTGGAACATCCGCTCTAAGCCAAACTACTTCAATGTTAATAGATAACGTTAGAATTGGATCTGTTGATTTTGACCAACCATATTACATGAACGGCTCAATCGACGAAGTCCTTATCTTCAACCGTTCTCTAAACCTCTCAGAAGTCAAAGCACTCTACAACGCCTCAGCAAACCAATACAACAACAACTTCACTTCATTAGCTGGGGGTAATCATCTATTTACCGGCTATACGGTTGACAAAGCAGGAAACAAAAACCAGACAGAGCAGAGGACGGTAAGGGTTGTGAATCCTCAGGCATTTGAAAGATTAGGTATTCCAACCAACCCTTATGATATTGATAATGCTGCTAATTTAACAAACTACGACCAGATTGCTTCCGGTAGTGATGAAAGTTATTATGCGACAACTTTAGCAGATACTGACGGGCAGTATGATTCGCAGATATTTATTTTTAGAACAAAGGAAAACACAACTGCGATTGGAACGTTAAACCTAACATGGCAGGGTTATGGGGAGACGCAGGCAGGTTATTTGACAAATATTTCTTTGTTTAACTGGGCTACTGGAAACTGGGTTGGAATTAATTCAACTGACTTTACTTCTGCAGTTAATTTGACTTTAGATTTAAATGTGGTTTCTGGTGTTAGTAATTATTTGAATAATACTGATGGGGATAATAAGGTTGCTGTTTTGGTTACGACTAGGAAGTATGCTGTTGCGGCTGAGTGTGGGAACGGTGAGGTTGAGGATGGTGAGACGTGTGATGCAGGGGATAATAATCAACCAGTGGGATCTGGGGCTACTTCTTGTCTCTATGAGCCTTTCTGTAACGAGCCAGATAATGGGGAGTGTTCGAATACTTGGCTTTGTAACGAGAATTGTGAATGTGAGGGTTGCGCAGGTTTTTGTGGATTTTGTCCGTTCTTTTACTCATGGAATGGCTCTGAATATGTTTATGATATACAAATAATCTATAAATTAGATTCTAAAGAGGAAGAGACTTTACAGTACAGAAATATTTCTTATTTAGATACTAATGGTAAGATAAAGGGAGTTATCAAAGAAGAAGAATATGAGACTTCTTACATAGACTTGGTTTATTTAGAAATTATTGATTTTAATGAGAATGAAACAATTAAAACTGTTCTAAAACCAATTAATGCTTCAAGGGATTTGAATTTAATTTTAGAATCAGATAATAGACATTTAATAACTAATTATGGTGATGAAGTTTACGTTGAGTTTGAAGATGCGCCTGTTTTGAGAGAAGGGTTTGAAAGAGAAGTGAAGATTGGAGCCGAGGGTTACTATGAATTTTATGAGGGTAATTCACCATTCCTATACACCCACCAAAACAACCAATACGCCTTCCTCTCGGACTTCATCCCAGGAGCAACATCAAAAGAAAAAGAATATACTTCATTTACAGATATAACTAATAAAGTAGACATTGTTGATAATAATAATGAGTTGGGTTTGGTTGTTGAGGTTATTGAAGAAGATAATAAATCAATAGGCTTGGTTATGATGGACAAATCGTCTGAAAATGATGATGTTTCTCTTGACTTGGAAAAGAAGAATAAAACTTCCAATCTGAACTCTCTTATAGTCCCTGAGATTTCCTCTGAGGTTTTTGAAGTGTTGAATAGAAGTTTCATCACAAGCGATTACTTGTCTTATCTTCTTATCAACAGCAACGGCAAGAGCTTTATCCTTCCTCTCAAGTTTGTCAAGAACTCTTCTCAATTCTTTAGAGATTTCAAACTTGAAACTCATTCTAATCCCATAAGTTTGTCAAGTTCTTCTATTGTCATGGGTTCAGAAGGCTCGTTCCTTGCTTTTTCTAATTCTTTAACATACTCTTCTTTAACTTCTAACTCATCTACAGGATACCAGTCAATTTTATCACAAAACTCTTGGTCAGCTTCAGATAGTGTTCTGGTTTCCATGAATCTTTCGAATATATCTCTTTTGATTAATTTAATTAATGCTCTTCCAAGTAATTTAGAACCCATTTTAGTTCTCAGTTCTTCAGGTAATGAAATTGTTAATTCAGCCATTTTATTAATTAATAGAGAAGATATAACTTATTTAAATCTTTCTAAGTTGGAATACAATTTCCTCTCAGACTTCATCCCAACAGCAACATCAAAAGAAAAAGAATACCTTTCCTTCCATGACATAACTAATAAGGTTGAGGTTGTTAGTGGGGAAGGAGAAAATTATCCTAAGAATTTGGATAACTCTGATGTTGTGAAGACTTTGATTAATGATTGTTCTTTGAAATGCGAGTCGTTGGACCAGATAGGAATGTTTAGTTCTAATGCTAATGCTAAGAATGGAGAATCTGTTTTATGTGAGATTAATTTATCTGCTTTGTCTTCAAAGAAGTGCGAGACATTTTTGAGTTCTATAAGTTCAGGGAGTAAGGAAATGTCCTCTAAGAATTTTTCTTTTGAAATTTTTGATTTAGAGCAGATTAGTTCAGAATATTTGAATAGTTCTTCAATAAGTTCTTTGGGCGCGAATAACTCAAGATTGTTTTCTTTTAATAATCTGTTTGTTGATGAATTAGATTTGAATAGCGAGAATACCGCGCTGGTATCTACTACCAATTCCATTTATGAATCCTCTTTGCGCCTTTTGGATATGTCTTCTCTTAACTCTCTTCCAAGTTTAATGCAATCTTCATCAGTTAATTCAGAGTTTTCAAAATCTTTCTCGAATTTCTCTAATATCTCAAGTTGTTTCATTTTCTTTAGAAATGCTTCTCTGGCTAATGCTGACCAATTAAGCCACGCGAATCTTTCCATTTTGTGTTTGACTTCTTCTGGAACTGATAATGTTATAGACACCATTTTAATCTCCAATACATATAATACGTTTAAGGACATAAAACACATATTTAAAGGTTTTGGTGCAAGAGAATACCTCTCCTTCAACGACATAACAAAAACAGAAACAACTAATGGAAAAGTAAAACTAAAAATAACAGAAGAACTTGACGAAACAACCTACCTAGACAGAATTTACTTAAGAGCAGACGGAAAAGAAATAATTGAATTAAGCTCAATAACTAACGCAGATATTAATTTACTAAAAGAATCTGATGATGAATATTTAATTATGAAGCAAGGAGATGAATACTACTTAGAATTTGATGCTCCTGAAAGTTATGATAAACTAGAGTTTGCTGCTGAAGGTTACTACATTGAGCATTATAAAAATAAAGCTGAGGAGCCGCATCGTTCACTATACACAAACTTCATTAATTTGACGTATGCTGCTGAAACAAACGCAGGCCCCAGTATAATGCTTCACGTCTTACCAATAGCCCAAACAAATCCAACAGAAAACACAATAACTGCGGTAGAATTCACTGCAACTGTCTCCGACGTAAACGGAAAAGACAACATAAACAGCACAAGCGTAAACGCAAACTTCACACGCGCAGGAGAACCAACAAGACAAGACACAAGTTGTGCAATCCTCTCTGCAGAAAACACAACAAATTCCTACAACTTCTCCTGCACCATCGACATGTGGTACTTCGACCAAAACGGCGACTGGAACATAACTGTCTACGCCGAAGACAATTCAGCAGAATCTGCAATGAACACAAGCACAACATTCCAATACAACTTGCTAAAAGCAATGGTCATGTCGCCAAGCGCAATATCTTTCGCCGTAGCAGCAGGCGGAAAAAACCAAACAGCTTCAAACGACCCAACATTGATAAACAACACTGGAAACTACAACGTTTCAAACATTTCAATCACAGCAATAAATCTAATTGGAGAGCTCTATCCTTCAAACTACATCGACGTTGGAAACATCAGCGTTGACATTGACACCGGCGGCTCACCTCCTGCAGAATGTTCTGGCGGAACAGCCCTTGCAAACGCAACAGCTGTAAACATAACTAACTCAATCCTTAACAGAGGAAACCACAGCGTAAACGACGGAAGCACAGGACAAGAACAACTTTATTACTGCATGCCAAACGTTCCGTTCCTCCCAACACAAGCATACTCCACCTCTACCGGCGGAAGCTGGACAATAACAATTCTCGCCGCAGGATTTGTACTAAGAAAAAGGAAAAAGAAACGTTCCAAGAGAGAATTAATTGAAGTCATACAAAACAAACTCAAGAAGCGCAAACTCTCAATCGACGAATTAGCTCTGCTCGACGAGCAGCTCAGAGAAGAGTATAACACAACTCTCTCAACATTGCTCCAAGAAACAAGAAAAGCAAAACAAGAAATCAAAATCCCAGCACAAATCTTCACTCACAAAATCGGTCCTGCAGAAGCATTGTGCAAATTCTTGAAAGAAAACAGAAGCATGACTTTCCATGAAATCGCCCTGACATTAAACAGAAACGACAGGACAATCTGGCTCAATTACCGAAACGCAGTAAAGAAAGAACGAGCAATAATAAAAGTAGACAAAAAAGCAATGAACTTACCTGTGGAAATATTCGCTGACCGGCGCCTTAGCATCTTTGAAACAACTGTGAACTTCCTAAGAGAAAATGGAACCAGCAACGCACAAATAGCCAAACTGCTCAACAAAGACCCGCGAAACGTCTGGACCATTTACTCAAGAGCTGTAAAAAAATTAGAAAAGTAAACTTAAGCTAAATCTTTCCCATGCAATCAAAACTAAAAAATATAAATCGGGTAGATGAGATAATTTCTCGTCGATGAACGTTGACTTTAATTATTAAATAAAATCGAAAATGGATGCAATGATAAAAGTTTAAGTGTTAGACACTCTTGTTTTATCGAGGACAAAACATAATTTTAGTTTAATGGCATATTATTCAATAAGATATTTTTGTGGAAAGATTAATGTCTTTTACTATAATTGGAAACGCAAATACGAAAAGGATGGGTTTTTCTTCGTAGAAGAAATTTTAGTGGGGTTTGAGAACCAACGAAAAAACAACTCCGGACAAAGCTGTTATTGTAATTTCTTTAAATGCTCTAACACCTTGGCATCAGTAATCACAATCTGTCCTAAACCTTTAACACAATTGTATTTAATAAGGATGCCCTTTCTATTAAACCTCTTGTCTAATTTAATCTTTAAACCATAAATCTTATTACCTTCAAGGATAATCTCTTCGACGTTGCCGATATATTCTCCCTCCCCTGTACAAACTCTCTTTTTTATTAATCCCCGAACGCTATTTTTAGGATATTCCGACTTAATTCGTTCCCTGGCCCATTCAAACAAAACCTTAATTTTACTTCGGTATAGGAACATAAACAATCCCAAAACCCCTATTACTAAAACAAATTCAATAATCTTCCAATTACCATTCCCAACAATTGGATTACCAACGACAAACCCGGTAAATTTAGATCTGAACACTGCTAAAAATCCAATCACAATAAAACCAACAAGCATTACTGAAAAGCTTTTAGATCTTATCCTTCTCAAATTGTGCTTGACTTTCCTCTGGTATACAACGCTCCTTTTCTTCCCCTTTCTCCTCTTCATCAAGATAAGGATAATTAAAACCAACAAGATAATCAAACTTCCAGAGATAATTAATAACTTATTGGTGAATTTCTTCGCAGGAGAAGTCCATAATTCCTCTTTTCTTATTTCAAACTTTTGTTCAGCAAATGCCCTTTGCAAATTTCCATAGAGAATGTCTACCCTGAGGATATACTCTCCATTTTCCAGTTTAACCTCTTCTATTCTCTTATCATAATTTAATTCGCCTTGTATTGCTTTCGTTTCTATTTGGCTAAAAATTTCATTATTGTCCTTATCAATAATAGAATATTTTATCTGGACATCAATTTTTTCTATGCCTCCCCGTTCTATCAAATCAACATTAAATTCCAAAGTGTTATTTTCTGTAATTA
>JAHISS010000011.1 GCA_018817905.1 Nanobdellota archaeon | reverse complement strand
TTTTCCGGTAAGAGTAAATCTAAAACCTCTTTTTCTGACATCTTTCGATTTACAATTCAAACATTTAATGGACATTTTCTTACCTCCTTTGATTAAAAAAACAAGACGGCTATATAAATGTGACGTTAACTATACAATATCAATAGTAAGTTATGTTTAAATAAAAGATAACATGTAGAATGCTATGAAAAAAGAGATATTGTTATGTTTGTTCCTGATTGTTTTGATGAGTGGGGTTGGGAGTGCTGAGAAAATTTATTCAGTTGAGAATAAATATCTCTCGGATGACTATTTTGAAGGAGAAGGAGAAAAGATGTTAGTATCGGAGACTACTTCTGGTGAAGAGTACTATCTTGAAAGCGGAGAACCAACTTGTCCTTATCCACGATGGTGTTATCATTATGGTTCTATTCATTATTGGGATAATTTTCAGAAAGTTTATGTTGGTAACTTTTCAATCTTTCATTATTGGGGCGCAGAGCTATGGCTTGCCGCTCCTGATGATTTGTTAGGAGATTTACACGTGGCTCGAGCTTATGGGGCGATTAATTTTACTATAAATGAAGATTATTATGAAGGAATTTTGGGAGGTATTTCAATAAAGGATTTTAGACGGTGGGACATAAACGATTCATTTGATTATCTTATCATGAATCGTAGCCTTAGATATGACCCTCTTTACTGGGAAATTGGATATACGTTCTTTGAAGAATTAACCAAGAATGGAAATGAAAAAGTTGATGGAAAAATAATTCTCGTAAGTGCTTTTGATGGAACTGATCCTCCAAAATATTATTATGAACACGGACTTTACTTAGAAGAGAATACGTACGAGCAACGCATCTCCTCCCTCGAATCCTGGCGAACCACAATCAACGACTGGAAAGACACAATAACAAATACTCTATCAAACATTACAGACTCAATAACTTCCCTCTTCACCACAACAGAAGACCATGAGGACTCAATAGATGACCACGAAACAAGAATCGTAACACTAGAAACCCAAACTCCTCCAGACTTTAATCTAAGCTTTAGCGAATATTGGAAATACCTTGACTTTAGAACAAAAGAAGATATCGCTTGTGGTTGGGGAGAAGATAACGAACTAAACTTATTCAAAATGCAAGACCTCGGAGCAAGTTGTGAGATAGACGGAGGAAGATGTAATTGTAAAGAGGTTAACGGGGAGTGCGACATTGAAGAACCATTATATTGTTATTCTTGGGAACTGCGGAGGAATGATATTAACTTAGAAATTAAGAATTTAGCCGGTGAAGATTTAACAATAGAAAGCATAGATGTTACAAACTGCGGGATTTATGATAGGGATTATAAACTAAGAGAAGGAAGAGATAGAACATTTAGAATAAGTTGTGCAGATGATAGTTTTACTGGTGGGGACGTTACAATTCAATACAAAACAGAAAGCGGAGAGTCGCTTAGTTCTACTGGGATTGTAGTGATATAATTATTTGTATATAATCTTTGAAAAAATAGCTTAAATTATAGCCAGCCCCCCATTAAATAATAAAATCAATCTGAATATGTTGTTTGGATTTGTGGATAATTATCCGGGGTTTTGGGGTAACTCGTGGTATATAAAGTATAAAATCCTTTAGAAAATAGTTTCACTTCCAACCAACTCATTAGATTAATAATAAAATCAATCGGACGTAATATTAATTGAGTTTTGGATAATATCGAATTAGTTGGAGTTGTGGGGCGGCGGGGTGACTTGTTCTTTCCTTAAATCTAATTTAATATTCGCCTCTTTCAACTGTGTAGTCATTCCTTTAACAGTTTTTCCATTTCATGAACATCTGTGAAAATGACGTTGCACTTTTTAATTTTTGTTTTGCTTTTCTCCCCGTCCAACGTTATAACAAAAGCTCTTTTTGGTTTGTATGTATCAATAAAAGAACGCAGGCCTTTAGGTATTTTGTGAGAGGTTAGTTTTACTTCAATTGGAATGATTTCTTTTTCTTTTTCAATAACAAAATCTACCTCTGCTTTTGATTTTGTTCTCCAATATTTCGGAGAAAATCCTAATTTTATTAATTCACTTACTACATAATTTTCAAAAAGTTGACCATCGAGATTAAATTCATTTGATATGATATTTCTTAATCCTGTATCAATGAAAAATATTTTTGGCTGCTTTACTATTTCCTTGAATTTATTTGTATAGAACGGCTGAATTCTTTTTATCAAATAACTTTTTTCCATAGCATTAATGTATCTCACTAAAGTTTGAAAAGAAATGTTAATTTTTTTTGACGCTTGTTCATAATTAAAAGTTCCCCCGATGCCATGAGAGATATATCTTACAACATTCTCCAAAGCATTTAGATCATTAATTGAAAAAGTTCTTGATATGTCTTTTAAAATCATTGTTTCATAAAGGCCTTTAAGAATTGTTTTTTTAATTTCAAAATCTTGCGTGGTTACAACTTTTGGATATCCCCCATAAATTGCATGTTCAGAAATATTTCTTTTAAGTATTTTCGCTGTGAACTCTTTTTGTTTTTTGGACATCATGAATTCATTTAATGAAAAGGGATATAATCTCATTATAGAAACTCTCCCAACAAGATAAGATAAAACCTCCTTGCTCAAAAGTATTTCTGATGAAGATGTAATCCAAAGCTTTCTACCGATGTCTGCGAGATACTTTAATTTCCCGCCTGAGTCTTTACAATATTGGACTTCGTCAAGGATAGAAACATTGCGTCCTTCAATGTATTGATTTTCAAATTTTTTTATATCTTCTTCAAACAATTCTTTGACATCTGGATCATCAAATAAAAGATATGATGAATTTTTTTCTTTTGCCTGTTCTTTCAAAAAAGTTGTTTTACCCGCCTGCCTTGCTCCGACTAACGCAATGATTGAAATTGCATTTGCTATTTTTTCAAACTTTTCTTTGATCTGCCTTTCTATGTACATATTGGAGAGAGTGTTTTCTCCTTTATAAATTTTACTATTCCTTAACTGGAGTTTAGGAATAGTTATACTAAAAGTGAAGTGGAGTTTAGGAATGATTTTTAGTTATTTTTGACATCCAATTTAATATTCGCTTCCTTCAACTGGGCTTCGTTGACTTCTGACGGGGCGTCCATCATTAAGTCCCTTGCATCCTTGTTCTTTGGAAAAGCGATGACGTCTCTGATTGAATCAGAGTTTGTCATTATTTGGATTATTCTGTCTAAGCCGAATGCGATTCCGCCGTGCGGTGGTGCTCCATACGACAAAGCACTCAACAAAAATCCAAACTTCTCCTGAGCTTCTTTTTCTGAGATGCCGAGAGTTTTGAAAACTTTGTTTTGGGTTTCAGCGTCGTGGATTCTTATTGAACCTCCACCGATTTCACTTCCGTTTAGGACGAGGTCGTAGGCCTTTGATTTCATTTTTTCTGGTTTTGAAAAGTCAGCGTTGTCTTCTGGAGAGGTGAATGGGTGATGTGTTGCGTAAAATCTTTTGTCGTCTTTGTTGTATTCAAACATTGGGAAATCAACGACCCAGACAAAGGAATATTCTTCCTTGTTTTTTCTTGTGTCTGGAGAATCTGTTTCGTATCTTTTCATGGCTTGTTCGTAAGTTATTTTTGGGAAAGGGGTTTTGATGTTGATGTTGAGCGCTTGTTTGAAAATAAATTTGAATAAGTTCTCTATTTCTTTTAGCAAGTCTTCTTGTTCGATGAAGGACATTTCAATATCTAACTGAGTAAATTCTGGTTGGCGGTCTGCTCGTAGGTCTTCGTCTCTGAAGCATCTGGCGATTTGATAATATTTGTCGTAGTTTGCTATCATTGTTAGTTGTTTGAAGATTTGAGGAGATTGGGGGAGAGCAAAGAATTTTCCAGGGTTGACTCGGCTTGGGACAATGTAGTCGCGTGCGCCTTCTGGTGTTGACTTTCCGAGGATTGGCGTTTCCAAGTAGATGAATCCTTTTTTGTCCATGTAATCCATTATCGACTTGTAGAGTTTGTGGCGAAGGAGAAGTTTTTCTTGGAGTTCTTCTCTTCTGAGGTCGAGGAATCTGTATTTTAGTCTTAAGTCTTCGTCAATGTTTTCGTTCTTTGCGTCGAATGGCATTGGAGGACTTTCGTTGAATATTTTTATTTTTTCAGCTAAAACTTCAATGTCTCCTGTTGGGAGGTTTTTGTTTTTGTCTTTTCTTTCAACGACTTTTCCTTTGATTTGGATGCAGTATTCTTGTTTAAGTTCTGTTTTCTCTTTTAAGATAACTTGGGTTTTGCCGTAGCGGTCGCGTAAATCTAAGAAGGTTATTTTTCCGAATTGTCTTATTGTGTCGACCCAGCCGCAGAGCGTGACTTTTTCGCCAATGTCTTTTTTGCAGAGTTCGCCGCAGGTGTTGGTGCGTAACATGTTAAAGTGAGAACAAAGAGGTTTTTATTTGTTTTTGTTAGAGGATATATTTGGAAACAGGATATGTTGATTTGATTTATGGATAATTATTCAGGTTAGTTAAGTTGTGACGGGTTGGGTGACTTGTAGTGTATAATTTTTGAAAAAATAGCGGTAATAATTTCCTCCACCCCCCATTAAATAATAAAATCAATCAAGAGCATAATGTTATTGGATTTGTGGATAATTATTTAGTTGGTTGGGGTGGGTAACTTGCGGTATATAAATTATAAAATCCTTTAGAAAATAGTTTCACTTTCAACCAACTCATTAGATTAATAATAAAACCAATCGATGTAACATTAATTGAGTTTTGGATAATATCGGATTAGTTGGATTTATGGATAACTGTTGGGCTGGTGGGGTAACTTGTTGTGATAACAAATTATCTCAATAATCTTTATAATCCCTCCGAACCCACAATGAGCAATGTCTTACAATAGTCAAATACAATTAGTGAGCACTGGGCTTTGCAGGGGAGAAATAGAAGTTACAAACGAAGAGTTAGAAAAGAATGAATGGGCAAAGTATAGAACAGACGGCACTTCGGATGGAGAAAAAAGAAAAACGTCTGCTGAGGATATATTTAGGCGTTTGGGAATTAAATCGCGTCCAATTGCTTCTTCAAAACAAACTCTTACTTCAATGTTTAACGACGCATTTGACGATGCGCTGCAGCAAGCTGGAAGGCAGGGAGTTACAGATGTTGAAGGAAATGTTTTAGCGCTTTGGGCAGGAACAACAACAGAACCGAGGACAATTCCTAATTTTTTAGATGAAGTTTGCGACCATGCAGGTTTGCACCCAAACCACCAAAGAGAACTTATCTCACAAGCTTGCGCAGGTTTTAATCATGGAATTAATCGGCTTAGTGTATATGCAGAGGAAAACCCTCGGTTTGAAGGGTATGCAGCAATCGGAGCGGCGGAGATAATTCCAGACATGTGGGCAAAAAATAATTTTGATAGAGTTTTATTTGGGGATGTCAGCGGCGTAGCGATATTCAAAGTCACACCGCGTCCTAATTTGAGGTTAGAGGAGAGAGGAGTTGTAGGATGTGTTAATTCTCACACTCTGGACACAAAAGGAGAAATAGAGATAATCAGACTTGATGGAACTCTTTACATGGATGGAAAGAAAGTTATGCAACACGCGCCGAGGGCGATGATAGAAACTTTCAAAAAATCTGTTGCACTTGCTGGTTTGGGCGTAAGAGATATAAACCAACTTATTTTTCATTCAGGCAGCAAACACATGCACAGCAAAATGGAAAGTTCTATGGTGAGAATTTACGGAGATGATTTTGATGCAACAGTGCAGCTTCCAACGTATATTGAAGATTCTGGAAATAACGGCGCGTCTTCAACTGTGAATACATTGCATCGTCAACTGCGAGGTGGGAAAATTTCTAGGAGGGATGTAGTTTATCTCGGTGCAATTGGAATGGGATATTACGAGGCGGGTTTAATTTTGAGAAACTTTCTTTTGGAGAATTAAATCACATAAATTCTTAAATAAAGAAAAGATATTGAGAAAAAATGTTAGAGGACTATGAATCACCCCAAACAGGCGAGGGCAAATGCGGTCATAGTTATGTTATAACTCTTGACCATCTTCCCATCAGAAAACAGGCAGAATTCCTAAAAAGAAGAGGCGTCACAAACAGGCAAGAAAGAAGAGAAGCAATAGAATCAATAGAAGAACGCTCGAGATATTTTTCCCTCACCCCTCAAGAAAACGATTGGTATCATGATTATCATAAAAAAGAAAAACGAAGAGCGAGAGATGACGATGATGAGATGATGGTCCCATTCAACAAATTCTTCCTAACAGTTTGTCCAATCACAGGAATCACTACATCAATCTGCACAGGGCAATTGCGATGGATACCCATTGGGATTGCAGCAGGAATAGCAATTCCATTCATACAACAAACAATGAGAGATATTGGTTATGCTATGGAAAATGATTCAGAAATTTTTGATTATGAGTGGTAGTCTTTTTTAACCCTCAATAATCTTCTCAATAATCTCCATCGCTTTCTTTGCATCAACTTTCCCCTTGAGCTTCGCCATGACGATGCCCATGTAGGCGTTTGGGCGAAGGCCTGGTGTTTCCTTGACTATCTTTGCGATTTCTTCCTCAACTTCGTCTGCAGAGAATTTTTCAACTTTGATTGCTTGTTCGAATTTTTCGCCCTTGGATAGTTTTTCCATAACCTTTTTTACGTCGGATTTTTCTATTTTGTTTTCTTTGAGAGCTTCAAGGATTTTTTCTAAGTTGGCTTCTGAGAGCTTTTTCGCAGGCTGCCAGAGAGTTATCATTTTTGCAATGAGGGGCGCGTCTTTGTCGTAAATTTTTGTTAGTGTTTGGAACTGGTCTAAATCTTCTAAGACAAGGTTTATTAGTTCGTTGTTAAGGCCTTTCTTTTTTAGTTCGTCCTTTATGTCTGATTTTAATTTTGGAAGCGAGCTTTTTATTTCATTGATTTTTTCTCTGGAGATTTTTAATAACGGGAGGTCTGTTTCTGGATACATTCTTGCGCCGCCGGGCAACGGTCTTAGGAACTTTGTTGTTGCGTCGGGGTTTGCGCCGCGGACTTCATTCTTTAGTTCTTTCTTTTCTTTTAGGTTGTTCTGCTGTCTTTGAATTTCTTTTTCAACAACAGCGACGAAGGTTTTTGGGTCTTGGAAGCCCTTGATTTCTGCGCGAGGATAGCCTTTAATGCTGACGTTGATGTCTTGCCTAATTGTTCCGATGCCGCGCTTGACTTTGCAGGCACGGAGGATGTCGCCGATTTGGAGTGCGACTTCTTTGGTTTGTTCTGGGGTTTCAATGTCTGGAGCTGTGACAATTTCAACAAGCGGGATTCCTAATCTGTCTAATTTGTAAGTTACTTTTTTTTCGTCTTTGGAAATTGTGCGAGCTGCGTCTTCTTCAAGGTAAACATACCAAATTCCGACTTTGCCAGAGCTTGTTTCAATATAGCCGTCTTTTGCAATCAAAACTGTGCGCTGAAAACCAGAAGTGTTTGAACCGTTGATGACGGTTTTTCTCATGATTTGGCTGACTGGAACTATTTCGCAGTTTAATAATAAAGAAATTTGAAGGGCAATGTCAAGGGCTTCTTTGTTTAGCTGATGAGGCGGTTCTTCGTCCAGTTCCACCAAGCAAGTTGTGTCTTTGTATCCTTGGTAGATAAATTCTTTGTCAAGTGATTTTTCATATTCAACCGCTGTGTCGACTTCGCCGGTTTCTCCTGCAACTTTGTGGAGTTTTCTTTTTACTTCAAAATCTGGTTTGTCTTTTCTCAAATAAGACGGACAATGACAAAACAATTTTCCTGTATCGAGCTGTTGATGAATTTCCAGTCCAGTTTTTAGTTTAATTTTTTTGTAGTCCATTCAGTTAAGAAAGGAAAGAGATTATTAAATTTATTGAATTTGAAGCTCTGTCCGGAGTTCGGTTGTTTTGATTTTTCAGATTCATCCTTATAGCTTTTTCTACGAAGAAAAACCCGCCCTCACCCATTCCCACCTCCCAATTAGATAGTGAAATCGCAAACTCCGGACAGAGCTTTTGTTGGAAGAGTGATACAACTGGAAGAATAGCTGATTATTTTTCCTTTATGTTTTCAAAATTAGTGATAATGATTATGTAAAAAATGTTTGTGGGCGAGCATGTTACGTGTGGATTATTGGGTTATGATTAATACATGTGTGGCTGCGAGGAAGGGCGAGAGTTGGTGGGTAAATAATTTTACTATTTTGATTTTGCAGTATCTCCGCACGGGAATTTTTTAGGACGTTTTGCTTCCCACCCAACTCCCCGAGACAGTTCTTATTTTGTTGTTTTTTACTAAACTGTCTCGGCTCGCCCGCCTTTTGGTCCAAATCGCGCACTGTTTCCGACGCTGAATTTTTTTTGTGCACGATTTGGGAAATTTGCTGCAAAACGCCCAGATTATACTTTAGCTTGTGCGGAGATACTGTCTCTAAAGATAACTTTAAATATATCGTTCTTGTCAATATAAAAAGAGGAAATATGAAGTTACTTAAAATTTTTGGTTTTGTTTTGGTTTTAGTAATTGTTTTGCAGTTGGGTTTTGTTAGTGCAGTTTATAATGCAGGAGTTTTTGTTATAGATGCTGACACAAATGAAGGGATAGGCGGAGCAAGCGTGACTTTGACAATCCCGAGCATAGGCACGAGTTTTCCTTTGACAACTGGTTCTGACGGCTACACAGAATATGTCGTAGTGCCGTATCCTGCAAGCTTGATATTTAAAGTCGAAGCCAGTGCAGATGGTTATGTTTCCGGGCAATTAATAAATCAAGAGTTCGAACAGTTTGATTATACTACCACTTTTCAGATTTCTTTAAATCCAGGGAGCAGTTCAGGGAAATATGTTGTTAATGAGAAATTAGTAATTGCTCCAGCAGAATGCGGGGCTGGGTATGTGCAAAGAGCAGAGTTTACGGATTGGCTTTCTCAGACTGTTAGACATTGCGTGAAATCTGTTGAATCTTTTGTCGCAGGAGATACTTATGTTAATAACTCTTATTTAGAAATTGATAGTGGTATTGAGACTGAGCGCTGCAGCAAAGGTGGGGAGAGATTTGTTTGGTTTCGTAGCAGCGGAGGCACGGTTTATCTTTGTGTTGAGACAAATGCAGTAAATGATTTAAGCACAGAGCAGATTGTTCTTGATTCTGTTATTGCTGAAAGTTGTCCAAATTCAGATTATAGGTCGGGGGATTTATTTTATTTGAGCGGTGGTGCTTCTATTAAACACTGCGCGAAAATTCTTAACCTTCCACAAGAAGAACCAACAGGTGGCTGTATTCTAAGTAACTTGCGATGGGTTGATGGAGATAGGAATACAATTACAGAAGCAGTTGGAAATGAAGAGGGAAGGAAGCCGGGTGATGAGGTTTATCTTGGGCTGGATGTGACTGCTTCATGCGCAGGAGAAAGTATTTCTTTTGAAATTTACGAGGGAACTGATTCTAATTGGTGGACAACACCTCATGCTGGTCCGTTTACTGGGGAGTTTGATTATTACTTTTTTTACTCTCAATGGCTGCCAGATTGGTTTGATAGTTCTGCGCCAGGTTCAGATACAGAAGAATTAATTTATGTTTTTAAGGCAAAGGTTGGAGATGTGGAAAAGATTTCTCCTTCTCTGACAGTTACTCGCCCTGAAGAATGTCCTGACGGAGATTGTTCTGATTTATGTCAGGATGATGAAGAATGTGAAACTGACGAAAAGCCGCATTGTTATTTAGATGCGAAAAGATGTGTTGAATGTTTTGAAGACGTGCATTGCGCTTATTTGGGGGATGGAGCTGTATGTTCAGAAAAATTGTGTGTTGCACCTGCTGGAGATTGCGCATTGTCTAATCCTGCTTGGTTGGGAGAAAGTGGAAATATTTATACTGGAGACGCAGTTAGGGCTTGGGATAAAGACAATCCAGAGATGAGACCTGGTGAGACGGTTAAATTAATTGTGGAAAGAACGCAGGGTTGTTTAGGGAAGGATGTATTCTTTGAAATTTATGAAGATGACTTGGTTTTTGATGACTTAAGAAATGTTTTGACACGAGGGTTAAAAGTTGGAATAGCTTGGGAACCAGAATGGATTGAGAGTTTTTGGGAAGGAATTTTTGAGGGGGGAAGTTTAGAGTATTATTTTATTGCCAAAGTTGATGGAGAAGATATTCAATCAAGCAAATCATCTTTGTTAAAGGTGAAAGCTCCAGAACCAAGGGAGTGCGCAGAAGATGGGCAAGTTAGTAATTGTGATAGCGGGAAAGTTTGCGAGAAGGGAATATGTGTTTCTTATGTTTGTGGTTTCGGTGCACCTTGCGGTGGTGGGGAAGTTTGTGACGATGGAGTTTGCGTTGCGTCTTCTACTCCGCCTGTTGATGGGACAGAGCCAGAGCAAGATTGCGTAAGAGAAAAGTACCCTTTGTCTTTTGAAGGTAAAACTCCTAACGAGCGTTGTAAGGAAGATTTAGGGGAAGAATATCATTGCAGCGAAGAAGAGCTTCCTGCCTGCACTGGATTTGGCCAGATTTGGCCTTGGGAATGGGGAGTTTGCAATAATCCGGGTTGTGATGAAACTTATGCTGGAGTTGACCTGATGATTACCTGCTGTAAGGGCGGTGCAACAGTTAGTAATGAAAGCGGTGATTCTGGGGAAGAAGATTCAGGCGGGGATTCTGAAGAAGAAATTGCAGCACTTAATGAAACAGCTGCTTTGAATAAAGAGTTAGGAGATGAACTCGCAGGGTATTTGAAAACAAGAGAGCGTGGAACAGCGTTTAATTTGCAGTTTAGATATTCAAGCGAATTAGGAAAGTTTGTTTTAGAACCTGAGTTTCAAACAGCTCTTTTCGAGTATATTGAATTTAGAAATCCTGGGATGGCGAGAAATGTTCTTAATAATTTGAAAGAAAACCTTTGTTCGCAATTGAATTGTCCGACTATTTCTCTTGGTTCTCAGCAATTCAGCTTTTCTGAAAGTGCTGTTGTGAGCAAGGCGACAGGCGATGCTTTGAAGGTGTACTTTAATGAGCCAGGACATGATTCTAATATGGTCGGATTGATTGGTGATGTTGACGCAACGCATCAAGTTTATATTTTTAGTCCTGGAGTGCAAAGTTCAGTTTTAAGAAGTTTGAAAATTGTAGATACTGGCAGAGGATTGAATTTGATTAAGGAAATGGAGTTGAATTTGTGTTCTAAGAGAGATGAGTGTTGATTTATTGGGGGAAACAATTATCGCATAAATCTCTACAGGTTGGTGGGTTGATTGGATTCATTAAATACTCCTCAGTTAACTATAAATTCTAATTCCTGATTTTATGATTAAATACACAAACATCAATAAAAACCAATTAGTCATGGTGGTCGGTCTGGTTTATGAGATAATCATTTTGAGGTTGGGCGTTTAAGAATATTTTTATTTAAACTAAAATGAGAAGACAGCTTTACAGTTACTCCTTAGCCTGTGCGATTGAGCCGTTCATTTTTCAGTGGGCGCGTCGTGTGTTCTTTTTGAGTTACAGTTAATCACTTTTGAGGTATTTGGTATATAAACTCTGTTAGGTGGTGAAATACTTTTTGTCGCGCGTGGTGTTTATTTAAAGAACTTTGTTTTGTCTTGACATCGCCAGTTAAACTTAAATGCTGAATCTTTCAGTTGTGTTCAACAACTGAAAGGAGGCCTAGATTGAAATGAAAGGAAACGTAAGTTTTTCTTTTGGGCCTATTGCTTTGATAAATAAGATAGATAAAAAATT
>JAHISS010000078.1 GCA_018817905.1 Nanobdellota archaeon | reverse complement strand
GAGAAAGTCTTTTCGAATTTTTCTCAGGAAGTCAGAACAATTTTGGAGGATAAACCTCCAAATTCTTAATAAAGGAGCCAACTGTCAAAACTGTTTGAGTGACAGAATTAGTCGGATCTATGTGGCGAGGTCAAGTTACTAATTAAAGCAAATCTTTTTAAACCATTTTCTTCAAGATAGGTTATGGGATTGTTAAGTGCGCGCAAGTTGGCGAAGAAACGGCGCAAGTTTAGATGGGCAGATAAGAATTACAACGCGAAGATGAAAAATCTTAAGATTAAATCAGACCCGCTTGGCAGGTCTAGCCAGGCGAAGGGAATTGTTATTACGAAATTTCAGAAGGAAGCGGCGCAGCCGAACTCTGCGATGAGAAAATGCTGCAAGGTTCAGCTTGTAAAGAACAGCTTGCAGGTTGGCGCGTTTATTCCGGGGAACTTGGCTCAAAAATATGTTGACGAACACGACGAAGTTGTGATTGAACGTATCGGTGGAAAGCAGGGACGTTCGAAAGGCGACATTCGTGGAATTAGGTTTCAAGTAATTAAGGTAAATGACCAACCTTTATCCAGATTAGTTTCTGGGAAGATTGAGAAGGGGAGGAGATAAGATGGAGAGAAACAGAATGTTAACAAACCATGAGCAAGATTTTATAGTTAATGCTGTTGAGCAAGACAAAGTTACCCCCGGAAGAACTTTTTATACTGAAGGTGAATTTCCTCTTGCTGTATTGACGTTAGGCATGGTGGATGATGGTCTTTTTGATGTTTCCAGAAGGGATCATGATGGGGGAAGACGGGGCATGCTCCTTGCATTAGAAGTTAATGGTGAAACAAGAAGATACGCGGAGGTAATGAACGAGAATTAAAATGACAAGAGAATTAAGTGATCAAACGAAAGAAATCGTAGCAAGAGCGTATGATAATAAAGGACTTACAGATTTTAGTGATTTAGATGTCCATCTGTATGATCTGGTTCACAGAGAATTAACAACAACGGGTCTTGCTCAGGTGTTTATAAGTTCTACTATGCCGCGTGTTGTTCTTACTCCTGCTGGGAAAAAATATGCGGGGGCATTGACAGGTTAAAATGACCTCCCAAGAACCAATCCCTCAAATGAAACTCTTCGACATGTTTGATGTTTCGAACATTGAGATTAAAGATCCGGCTTTGAAACCGTATATTAATATTGTGCCGAAGCTGCTTTTGAAATCGCAGGGCAGGAACATCGGGAAATTTGGCAAGGCGAAAGTTAATATTTTAGAAAGGTTGGCTAACAGAATTGCAACGTCTGGGCATGTTGGCAAGAAGCACAAGATAGTTACGGGTTGGGCTTCTGGAAAGTATCACAAAAATATGGGGATTGTTATTGGAGCTATGAAAATAATTGAACAGAAAACGAAAAAAAATCCTGTGCAGGTTTTTGTGACTGCGGTTGAAAACAGTTCTCCCCGTGATGAGATTACAGTTATTGAACACGGCGGTGCAAGATATCCTCAAGCGATTGATACGTCGCCGATGCGAAGGGTTGACTTAGCTTTGAGGTGGATGGTGCAGGGAGCGTATCAAAGATGTTTTGCTAAGAAGAAGAAAATGGTTCAGTCATTGGCAGAGGAAATAATTAAGGCGGGCGAAGGAAATATGGAAAGCTACGCGATGTCAAAGAAGAACGATGCGGAAAAGCAAGCCGACTCCGCGAGATAAGTCGTCGGCTTTCATGAAGACCGCTGCGCTATCGCTTATCGGCCTGCAGTCTGATTCGGCTAGATAATAAATTTTAAACATGCTGATATTCTGTGATTCTAATGAAAGAGGTTTCGGCAAAAGAGCGATGGGCGATTGCTGTTCTTTTGGTCGGTGCTTTGATTGTTAGTCATTTTTACTCAGAGAGTGTTTTGTTTGGACCAGGAATTCTGATTGCTAGTCCTAAGTTGGAACCAGTTAATCCTTGTGGCCCTCTAGTTGATGGACAATGTACGGAAGGGTGTACGCCTTGTGACGGTTCATGTTTTGATATACAGATAAGTAAAATAAATTGTGGGTCTTGTGGGAATGTATGTTTATTTTATACTAGTTGCTCGGGGGGAGAATGTGTGTGTCCTAATCCTGAAGAGGTGATTTGTAGCCAGGTTTGTACTGATATTCATACCGATTCAAACTGCGGGGGTTGTGGAAATATGTGTTTCTTTGGTACTACCTGTCAAGATGATGTATGCGAGTGCCCTGATGGTGAGATAAAATGCAGCGGCCCTTATTGCATAGATACTGATTCCGATCCTGCTAATTGTGGTGGATGCGGGGTTACATGTTCCTGGGGCCAGACTTGTGAGAACGGGAATTGCGAATGCCCTGATGGGGGGGGGTAGTTTGTGATGGGGAGTGTGTGGATATTAGTTCTGACACTAATAATTGTGGTGGTTGTGGAAACTCTTGTCCGATTTATGGAATATGCCAAGGCGGCCAGTGTGGATGCGATGTTGGCTTAACCGATTGTGATGGGATCTGTGCAAACCTAGATAATAGCTGGTTTCATTGTGGAGATTGTGACACTAGTTGCGAAGTAGGTCAGAATTGTGTTGGTGGAAGTTGTATTGGTCTTGAACCCGAACAGGGCGGTATAATCGAAACCGAACAGAGCGGTATAATCGTCGGGTAAATTGGTTTATTACTTGGTTTTTGTCAAATTAGACATTTCGTCTTCAAAGTAATCTCTGCAAGAAGGGTTTACTCTAATTGCATCAAATTGCTCTTGAGTTGGTGCGTGTTTCGGTTTTTCAATTTTTGTTGGTTTGTAATCTTTGTTTACTCTAGCGTCATAAATTCTAACTGCGTTGCCGATTGTTTGTAATCTTTCTAAGGCGTCTGCTGTTTTTGGGTCTTTAACGTCTCTTGGTTCGAAGTAGAACCCTGTTCTGCCGTTTTCCCAGATGGTTTTATATTGAATTTTGAAGAGCCCCGATCCTATTGCTTCCAGAACTTTGGGCACTTCTTCATCAGTAAGGAGAGAAACTTTTTGATCTAAGGCGTATCGTCTGATGTGGTTTTCTAAACCTTCAAATTTACCTCCTAATTGTCCAATTGCTAACTCTCTTTCGTCTCCCTCTTGACTTTTACCAAGATCATCAATAAATATGCAGGGAACTAATTTCACTTCTGTTGTGTCTGCCCTGATAGCTCTTTTAAGGAATTCGTTCACCCTGCTGCCTTTTTCTTCGTCTTTTTGGTTTCGGATAAATCTGAAGACAACGCGTTCTTTGGCGAGCTTTTCAGCAAGTTTTGATTCCTTGATTTCTCTTTCAAGAATGTTACACGGCCCGCACCAATCTGCTCCGTAAATTGTGACAACTCCTTGTGTTTGGCCGTTGATTTCCCCGACTTGATGGGTTACAACATGACTAGAATTTTCGGGGCGATCGTACCAAGTCGGCCTTAGTTTTTCTCCAGCACTTGCTAAATTAACTATTGCGCCAAGTGCTAATGTTTGGATTATTCTTTTTATTTTCATAATTTTAGAGGTAATTCCCGCCTTAAAAACTTTTCCCTTTGGAGTAGTAAAACTATTTTCGGATTTTTACTTCTTCACTCAAACTTGACCTCGCCACATAGATCCGACTAATTCTGTCACTCAAACAGTTTTGACAGTTGGCTCCTTTATTAAGAATTTGGAGGTTTATCCTCCAAAATTGTTCTGACTTCCTGAGAAAAATTCGAAAAGACTTTCTCTCT
>JAHISS010000077.1 GCA_018817905.1 Nanobdellota archaeon | reverse complement strand
CATGGAATCAAGAAAAACAATTATCCACTTTACTTGAAAGAGATGGAATTCAGATTTAATCATAGAAACGAAAGTGTTTTTAACCTGTTGTTTGATATTTGTGTAAGGGGGCGAGTTTAGTCCGTTTTTTACCTAATCACCAAAAATTTTAATTAGTGTTAAGAAGAATTAATCTTAAACTCCATAAGATAACTTATTTAAAGTTTCGTTTTCCTTTTTTCCCATGTTAATCGGCCTAATCGGACGCCCGAACTCAGGAAAGAGCACGTTTTTCAAATCTGCAACTCTGTCAGACGTTCTCATCGCAAGCTACCCGTTCGCAACAATAAAACCAAATCATGGAATGGCCTACGTAAAAATTCTCGACCTTGCGCCAGAGTTCAACAAAGTCTCAAACCCAAGAGAAGGATACGTAAAAGAAAAATACAGATTTGTCCCATTTGAATTGATGGACGTCGCAGGCCTGGTCGAAGGCGCGAGCGAAGGCAAAGGACTTGGCAACGAATTCCTAAACAACCTCGCCGGCGCAGACGCATTCATTCACGTCGTAGACATGTCCGGAGAAACCGACGCCGAAGGTAAACCTGCCAAGGACTGCTACCCAGGAAACGACCTAAAAATAATTGAAAACGAATTAGACAAATGGTACCTCTCAATCTTAACAAAAGTCTGGAAAACTTTCTCAAGAACAATCGAAATGCAAAAAAAGAACTTCGCCGAATCAGTTGCAGCACAATTCTCAGGTCTAAAAGTAACAGAAGACGACGTCAAAGAAGTTATAAGAAAAACCAATCTCAATCAAGAAAAACCAAGTGCTTGGTCTCCTCAGCAAACCGCGGAATTCGCCCACGCTTTGAGAAAACACACAAAACCAATGCTCATCTCAGCCAACAAAATGGACCGCCCCAACTCTGAAAAAAACCTCGCTCAACTAAAAAAAGAATTTGACTATCCAATCGTCCCGTGTTTTGCAGAAGGCGAATTAGCATTAAGAGAAGCAGACAAAGCAAAACTAATTGATTACATCCCCGGAGAAAACTCTTTCAAAATACTAAAAGAACTGAACGACAAACAAAAAACAGCTCTCGATGAAATCAAAAAAACCATTGAAAAATTCGGCTCAACCGGAATCCAAGAGACTCTAAACAAAACAACTCTCGAAATCCTCGAATACATCGCAATATTCCCAGCCGGAGACAAACTCGAAGACAGCAAAGGCAACGTCCTCCCTGACTGTTTCTTGATGAAAAGCGGCTCAACAGCTCTTGACTTTGCCTACCGCCTCCATTCAGACATCGGGAAAAACTTCGTCAAAGCCATTCACATAAAAACAAAGAAAGCAGTTGGCAAAGAGTACAAACTGCAGCACAGAGACGGGTTGGAAATTATGGTGAAGTAACAAAATAAAATTGTGAACAACCCCTTGTAAAGCCACCACCCAAAAAAAATCGTTATCATCACAAGACTGTTTAGGGGGTGGTGCAATAACCTTAGTGAGTTAATATCAATGAAATAATCTCGTCATCCAAAGTTAAAATTCAATCACCTATCTAAAGAAAAGATGTTTTCTCGCAACTCTCGCTTACCTTATCTGACACAAAACCTTTTCCGTATAATTATTATTAAATTAATCTATCTGCGACAAATCAAGAATATAATCTTTGGCTATTCTTTAGTTGTATCTGCACGAGTTAGACAGATGAACTAATTCTTCATACTGCACCTCCAACCAAGCCTCAATAAATTTATATAGTTACACCACTTGATTTCCAAGTTAATGGTTACAAAAAGATACATAAAAAAAGGTGGAAAAACTTACGGGCCTTATTTTTATGAGTCTTATCGAGACAGAGACGGAAATGTAAAAAAGAGATATATCAAAGATTACAAACCTTCATCCCAACAAAACAAACTTAAAATTTCTTTTGCTATAATCGCAGTCATCGCAGTATCTTTTCTTTTTTATTCATTTCTAATTTCCGAAGCAACAAAAACTCTGACGGGAAAAGCAGTTTTCCTTGAAAAAAAAGTTTACTCGCCTGGAGAAAGACTAAACGGAGAAATTCTGTTAAATGTAAAATCAGGCGAACTAATTCCAAAAGACGTTAAAGTAACAATCAACTTAGGAAGCACAAAAGAAGAATTCATCCTTTCAGAATTTGTTGATTTCACACTAACAGAAGGAGAATTTTTCGCTGAAAATTCCGATCTCAAGGGAACAGGACTTGGCTATGGCGAAGCTGGAACAAAAACAACCCACCCAACAATAAATTTTGAACTTGAAATTTACGAAACCTCGCAAGAAAGCGGCGGCGATTCCGACGATGTTGAATATTCTCCTTCAACAGAAGACGAAGCAGACACAATTGGAAACGAAGAAGAAGTTACAGAAGATGAAGGAAACACAGAAGAAAGCGAAAGCTCCACAGAAAGTGAAACCCCTGAAGAAGTAACTGAGCCAGAAGAAACAAGCGAAAGTCCAATCACTGGAGAAGTTATTTCAGAACCAGAAAACAAAATCATCGGCGGACAAGCATCCTATGAAAACGACTTCACTTACACCTTAGAACCAAACCAAAAAGCGCGCATTGTTCCTGACAGCGTGAACATCGACGACGAACAAATCTCCAACAGCGAACTATCATTAAAAATAGAAAACAATCAGGTAGTTGTTTCAACAGCCTATTCAACAACTGAAAAAGGATTTGGCGCAGATTTCATCGGTGAAGACGTCGCTCTAACTTTCAAAATAAACGTCGCAGACCTTGAATTAGCTGCCTCCCCAGGAGAACTTGAAGTAAAACTCTCCTACAAAAACAAAGAAATAGCTTTTTACAGCGAAACAATTCACGTGTCTGAAATAGAAATCTCTCTGAACGAAACAAATAAAACCGAAGAACAGATAGAAATACTAACCTTACTCAAAGAAATTCCTTCAATAAGAATCCCTTCTGGACAAAGCACAACCCTTAATTTAAAAGAATATTTCGAAAACGCAGAATCTTACGAAATAATCGTAGAAAGTATCACAACTAAAATCGAAGAACATATTTTAGAGCTAATCCCTGAACCTGACTTCAGCGGGGCAAAAAAAACAAAGCTCATCGCCCAGTCTGGAGAACAAACTCTTGAAAGCAATGAGTTTATGATTTTGGTTTCATCTGGCGCAGTTGACATAAAAACCAGCAGAAAACAAATCCGCCTCGGAGAAACAGTAAAATGGAAAACAGAAGTTTACAAGGGAAATCCTGAAGAATCCCTAAGCATAGAAATTCCAAAAGACGCAGAAAACCTCAACATCAAAAAACTAAAAGACGGCATAGTTATTGAAGACGAAAACCTCAAAGTTGGAATAACCGGCAACAGCATCCTAACCGGCGACGTGATAATAGAAGTCAATTTAAAGAAAGAAGAAGAAAACGCAATTGTAAAAAAACTCAAATCCTGGATGGCAAATCTAAAATCAAGGATAACAAAACAATTAGGAATAACCGGCAAGTCAATCTCGTCTGAAGAAATCGTTGAAGACGAAACAGTTGACGTCGTGTTGGAAGATTCTGTTGCAGAAGAATACTTAATTGAATACGAAACTCCGCCGCCAAGATCAACAGAAACAGAAACAAAAGATGGAAAACTAATCACAATAACCGGACCAGACAGCGTGGAATACACCGACGTCATAGCCTTCACCGAACTCGACAACACAATCAAAGTTTCCGAAGACAAAATAAAATTATACTGGCGCAACTACGAATATGAACAGCTCGGAGAAGAAGAAATAATCGAAGCAGTCACAAAAGAAGTTAAAGACGTTCCTGAAGAAGAAATCGTTGAAGAAATCTCCTTAAATGAAAACAACGAAACAAATTCTTCTTCAAATATTTTAACTGGAAACGTAATATCCGCAGAAAGCTCGCTCGGTGAAAACACCTTAGCATCTGAACAAAGAACTGAGCAAAATTACATAAAACAAGCAGTCCTCTTCGACGCTTACGACTTAGACTTTGACGGCTTTATCGATTATGTCGAATGGGTTGTGCCGCACTTGTCAAACCAAACCTACGAAATAATAATTGAAATCACAAACGCCGAACACCTCGACGAAAGCCGCGCTTTCATTTCAAACATCTACGACGAAGTTAAAGCCCTTGACGACAACTGGTCTGAAACAATTCCAGAAAATCATTACACAAGAGTTGTCTTTGAATCAAACCTAACAAGCACAAATGACATCACCCTATTCCCAAGAATCATAAGCGGAGCACCGCGCATTGAAATTTACGAAAAAAACCAAACCCAAAAAATCGCAGAATTTTCCTCATTAAATGAAAACCAATACAACCAAGTTTATCTGACAAATCTTCAAGGCGTGCAAGACACTTTTGACTTGCTGATTCTCGACGGCGCTGTCCAGTTCGACCATATCATTGACCCAACTATCGAAGGCCCACCAATCATAACAATAGTCGCACCATTGAACAATTCAAACCTTGATACTGAAAACCCTGATTTCAACGTGAGCTTAAATGAAGACGGAAGCTGGTGCGGCTTCAGCGTCGACGGCGCAGCAAATATAACTCTGACTGCGTTTAACAGCACGTATTTCTTTGACAATAGAACTTTAAAGGCGGGTTTTTCGGATGGTTCTCACAGCGTGGTCTTTTCCTGCAACGACACAGATGGTGAAATGGGAACCAGCGAGGGTAGTTATTTTCTCATTGACACAACTAACCCAGCAATAAACTTCACAAACCCAACACCTTCAAACAACACAGTTGTAACAACTGCATTCATCAATGTCTCATCTTCAGACGCAAACGCTCACTACACTTTCCTCGACATTGACAACGACTTGGTTCTTTGGATGAGAATGGATGACACAAATGCTTCAGGCGACCCAACAGACCTTTCAAGTTATTCAAACAATGGCTCTAAACAAGGAAACGCAGCACAAACAAGTGTCGGCTATTT
>JAHISS010000076.1 GCA_018817905.1 Nanobdellota archaeon | reverse complement strand
CATGGAATCAAGAAAAACAATTATCCACTTTACTTGAAAGAGATGGAATTCAGATTTAATCATAGAAACGAAAGTGTTTTTAACCTGTTGTTTGATATTTGTGTAAGGGGGCGAGTTTAGTCCGTTTTTTACCTAATCACCTTTTATTATTTAGTAGGGAGTGGTGGAAATTATTGAAGCTATTTTTTAAAAGATTATATGCTGTAAATTATCCAATTCAACTAACCCTCATCCCAACTTCAGCCCCGTCATCAACGCTCAAAATCTTAACCTCTTTCTTATCCTCGCTAACCGCAGCAAGAATCATTCCATTGCTCTCAACTCCGCGCAAAACAGCTGGCTCCAAGTTCGCAGCAAAAATCGCCTTCCGTCCAACAAGCTCGTCTTCAGAATAAAATCCCTTCAACCCCGCAACAATTGTCCGCTCACTTTCTTCACCCAAATCAACCGCCAAAACAAAAAGCTTGTCAGCATTCGGATGCGCCTCTACTTTCTTTATCTCTCCGACTCGCAACTCCAACTTCGCGAAATCCCCAAATGAAACCTTGCCTTCCATAAAACTCAAAACGAAAAGCTGTTTTTATACTTTTTCATCAATCCTCTTTTTGACCTCGCTCAGGGAAACAATCTTGCCCGCCTTAATTTCCTTTTCAGATTGCGCAATGTTTTTCTTAGTTTCCTCAGAAAGCTCTAAACTATCTTCAATCAAATCGCAAATAACATTTTCATGACTTTCCTTAGCAGACACCATAGCAATAACATAACAAAACATTGTATAAACTTTTCGGACTTTTTCCATCCCAAATTAGCGAAAACCTTAAAAACTTCAATAACATCGATTAGGCAAATAGTGTCTAATTAATGTAACAATGAAAACAACAAAAAACAAGATAAAAGGACTTTCAGAAAGAGAAGTAAAAGTTATAGCCTGGCTTGAATTTCATCAAAAATACTTTTTTACTTCTGATGACATATCTCATTTTTTTAAAAACAAACAAATCATGTATAGCGCCATCAAGAGATTTATGAAAAAAAATAGAATCATAAAACTAAATCAAAAAAAGTATTATCTTGTTCCAATTAAAGCAAAGAGTGGCTCATGGTCTGAACATTCTTTCATCATAGCAGATGAAACGCTTAACAGTGAAGGTTATTATATCGGTGGCTGGTCTGCTGCAAATTACTGGAAACTCACAGAACAGATTCCAATGAAAATTTCTGTTTATACAAATAAAAGACAAGGCAAGAAAACCATTCTAAATACGAAATTTATATTCCATAGAATAAGGAAAGAAAATATAAGGAAATCAGTCATAAGAAAAATAAGAGGACACTCTTTTAGAATTCTTAGTAAAAAGGAGTCAGAAAAATGGTTGAAATTAAGAAACTGGTAGAAGATCAATTTAGAGACATTGCAGCCCAACATCCGTTTGAGTTAACTATGCTGACAAAGGATTACTACATAACGCTTTTACTTTATCTTATCAAAGATGTTAAGGGAATACACTTCAAGGGAGGAACTGCTTTGCAGAAGATTTTTCTTAATCACTCAAGGTTAAGCGAAGATATTGATTTTTCTGTTAGTAGAAACATCAAAATAGTCAGGGAAGGAATAATCTCTATAATAAAAAAGACCAAGGTATTTGAAGATATTACAGAAGATAAAAGAGTAGAAAAGTTTGTGAGGCTAATAGCTCACTATCGGGGATTTTCAGGTGAAAAAGGAACTATATTTATTGATCTTAATGAGAAAGATATTTTACTAAGAAAACCAGAAGAACATAGAATCGCTCATTTCTATAATGAATTTATTCCAGAGTTTTCAATTTCTACTTTAGCAGAAGAAGAAATGATTGCTGAAAAAGTAAGAGCTGCAATTACAAGAAATAAGCCAAGAGATCATTTTGATGTTTACAAGATAATCAAATTCAAAATTCCGGTTAATCTAAAATTAGTGAAAGAAAAATGTAAACAAACAGATGCAGAATTTAGCATTATTAAGATGTTTAACAAAGCCAAACAACTAAAAAATCGCTGGGATGCTGATGTCGAAGCATTGTTAGCAGAAGAAATCCCATTTCAAGAAGTAATCAAAGCACTTGCAAAGCATTTTAAGTTGAAAGAAGAGAAGGAAAAGTTAAAGAAAAGATGATTTTAAAAAGAAGATATCTTTAAACTTTTCGGACTTTTCCCCACGCTAAAATTAAAAGAATAAAAAATAAACAAAACCTTCAATAAATTAAAGAAAAAATAAAAAAATAAAAACTAATTCTACGCTACTTTTCCAGAAACAGTTCCAGTTGACTGCAACGGCAATGAACCTCCAGGTCCTGTGTATGAAATTGTTATGTCCGCGTTAACTGTGTTTCCTTTAGTCATTCCACATGGAGTAGCCGTGCCAGCAGCATTCGTAGTGAAGTGGAAAACTTGTGCTACACCAGGATTAATGTTAATCGACCGTTCTGTTAAAGGCACACCAACACATGCCGCAGTGCTTGGGGAATTAAAAACTAAAGTAGCTGATGTTACGTTAATTGTCTCTCCACCATTATTCTTAGCTTCTACCAGAATTGAAGTTGCGTTGATTGTAACCCCAACTCCATAAAACGGAGCAGTCACAACAACTTGGTTAGTTACCAGCGAACTCGGCCTAAAGTATATAGCCAAAACTCCGATAACAATTATCGCTGCTAAAATAGCCCAACCATAAGTCATCAAAAACTCCATAGCTGCTTGTCCTTTTCTTTTCATCTTTACCTCCTTTTTGCTTTTAATAAATAAACTGCTTTCTAAAAGAATAACGACTTTATAAAACTTATCTTTTCCCCAAAATTAACAAAAAATAAAATACCGTCCACAATTTGCGTAAATATTAAACAAAAAATATTTTTTGTTCAAGTCACCCCAACCCGCCCCCGCCCCAACCAACCAACAAATCACCATCCCCAACCCCTAACAGTTATCACAAAATCCAAATCACTCTATGCTCCTGATTTATTTTATTATTGATTGGGGATTGGCTATGATTGCAACTATTTTTTTAAAGATTATATACCTTGAGTTACCCCGCCACCTCCACAAATCCAACTAATCCGATATTATCCAAAACTCAGTTAATATTACCCGATTGGTTTTATTATTAATCTAATGAGTTGGTTTGAAGTGAAACTATTTTTTCAAAAATTAAATACCCCAAGTCACCATCCCCAACCAACAAACAATTTACCCAACCCGCCCAGCCCCAACCAACCAAATAATTATCCGCAAATCCAAACAATATCCGCAACATTTAAATATTGGCATACCAATCATATTATTGGATAAACAATAATACAAAATGACAGATACGATAAAATTATCAGAAAACGAGCTAAATGTATTAAGCAATTTTTTTCCAGAAGGAAAAGAGATTACACTCAAAATAATCCAAGAAAGGACTAACCTGTCTTACGAACCGGTCCATAGGATAATGAAGCAGTTAGCTGACAAAAAATTGCTTTTCAAAAAAAAGTTCGGAAAAACCCTTGTTTATTCTTTGGATTTTACAAAAGAGAAAATAAGAATTGCATTTATTCTCTACGCAAACGAAAAAAAAGAAAAATTTGAAAAAAAGTATGGCGAGATTTACAGAGCATTATCAAAAATCGAAGAAGATAGCATTGATTTTTTAGCGATATTTGGAAGTTATGCAAAAGGAAGTCCAGCAAAAAAAAGTGACGTTGACGTACTTTGTGTAAGTTCTAAAAAAAACAAAGTGGAAAGTAAAATAAAAGGATTGAGGTATGAAACAAATCTCGAATTTGCCCCGGTTCTAATATCGAAATCAGAGTTTACAAAAATTAAAAAAGAAAATAGACAATTCTGGGATGACCTGATAGACTACGGGCTGATATTTAAGGGTTATGAACTCTTTTACTTTTACGCATACCTAAAATGAACTCCCCCGCCCTAAAGGGTGAGGTATCAGGAACCAAAACAAAAAAATGTTAACAGAAGCACCAAACCCACAAAAAAGAGATTTAGTAATTAATTATCTTAGATTCATTAATCATCAATTAAACATCGGGGACAGCAATTCCTCGCTCGGCTTAAATGCCGAAGTATCTTGCCGTTGATGTAATGAAAAATTTAAAGTTTTACATGAAAAAAGAACGTCTGATTAAAGATGAAACTGTCAAAAGATTGGCAGATGAATATTTAGCCAAAGCAAAAAATAATCTTATTACATTAAAAATATTAGATGAACTTCAAAATGATAAAACGTTTAGGAAAAAACACGATATTCCCGAAGAATATTCAACTTACGAGTGGGTTGTCATAACTGGGTATTATGCAATGTACACTGCTGCAATCTCGCTACTTGCTAAAATCGGTTATAGAAGTAAGAACCATACAGCAACCTTCTGTGTTTTAGAAGAATTTTTTGTTAAAAAGAAAATTTTAGATGAAGATATTTTAATGTTGCTCAAATCAGCAATGTTTCACAAAGAAGAAATTGAAAAGCTATCTGAAGCAAGACATAAAAGAGAAATCGCTCAATATAGCATAACAAAACAGACAACAAAATCTATTGCAGAAAAAATAAAAAAAGATGCTTACGACTTTGTCAATAAATGTGGAGAGATAATTAATGGATAGAAAATTGTAAACTCTCCAGCAACCCGCATTCAATAGAATACAGACCAATCCTTAGAAAGGCTTTGTTGAAAATCTCGATATGCAATTTTTGGAACGATAATTTAATTGCATATCGCTCGGGTGGGCGGAGGGTGGACGGTAGGTGGGGAAGATAACCGTCCACTTTTTCGACAAAGCCCCTTAGAAAGATAACTTTATAAAAATCCAAAAACTAATACAACAATGAACAAAATCCCCCTCGCTTTAATCGCCATCATCGCGTTTGCAATAATTTTATTATTCTCAGGAATAAAAACAACTAACAAAATCATCAACTACTACGGAAATGAACCTTCAGAAGAAGAAAAATTTTTCTCCCCAGCTGACAATGAAAACCCTGAAGAAAACCAAAATTCCAATCCTGCAAACACCGACAGTTCTGAAGGAAGTTCAGAAGACAGTTCTGAAACATCTGAGCAAACTTCCCCAACAACCCCATCCTGTTCCTTACAACAAATTTCCTACAGCTTGAAAAATTCCCAGACAACCCAAACATGCAGCACTTATCAAGAAGAAATCTGCGTTGACAAAACAGTTGAATGTTCGCTAAAAGTAACCAACCTTGACTTTGAAACAACTGGCTTGTTTGAAATCCAGTTTAATTTGATTGAAGGGGAAAGCACAATCGAAAGCGCGTCAGATTCTCACGTCATCTCCCCAAAAAACTTTAAAATCTTCTCAACGACTTTCAACATTCAAGGCGAAACCGCTGACAAAGATTTCCACTGTTCTTTCAATAAATTACAAATCCCGGAAAAAGAAGTTTGCTAAAATAAGTCATCCAGCCCACTCCAAAAAATTATCGCAAAATCCCAACCCAGTCATTATCCCAAAATTCAACCAACACTATAATCCTGATTGATTTTATTATTAATTCTGGGCTTGCCATTAAAAATTGATAATAAGTGAAGATCCCAATCGCAGCAAGCTGCGGGGCTTCAAAAATCAAAAGACAGTCATCAACAACATATATCCCAATCGACTCTGGTTTATATGATAATCTTAAAGCGGGGCGGCAGCATTTACCCATCAGTAAGCTGTTGGGATTTCTTTTCGATTAAATACAAAATTTCCTCGTCCTTAAACCAACCGTTAGGATTTATGACTTAATCATTCAACACAAACAGCACCGTACTCTCCAGTATGGCCAGGATCCAACCTAAACCACGACGGCATTCCTACAATTTGACACGTATCAACAGGATCCAAACTTGAAAAATAAATATAATCAACAACAGATTTATCCAGCGAACCCCCTAAAACAGGATTAGGCAGATAAACCAACGACTCAATTCCATTAGCCCCGTCACCAGGAGGATCAAAGTTCCCTTCCAACCTGTCAATAAAACTCGGCGCACCAACATGTTCCTTGTAATAAGTGTTCTCAACTTGGTCAGTCAAATTATCTAAAGTAAAGTTAGTAAACGGCGTCCGAACAATATAAGGATTCCACTCATTGTTTGTCTCCCGAGTATAAACAGGGTCAGTAAAATTCTCAATTGAAATATAAGTCGTAGAAACAAGCGTCTTGTTCCAAGAAGCCAAATGGTTTCCGTCTTCAACAAAAAAATCAGATGTAAAAGTAACTTTCAAATTCCAAGGGTCGTCCTGCGTAATATTTATAATCGGATTTGAAAAACTAACATTAGCGCTTACTATTCCCGCCCTGTTCTGTATCCGCTCAACAATATCAACAAACGACGCATCTATCAGCAGCGGCTGTATTTCATCATTTATCGTCTGATTAAAAAACGCCTCTTGAAAAATATCCCTCACTGAAGAAGAAGGCTGCCCCGTATCGACTATTTTTCCCTGAATAAGAAATATTGTTCTAAACCCAAAAACAAAAATCTGCCTTTCTAAATCCTCTTCTGTCTCAGAAACAAAATCACTCAAACTCTCTACCCTCTTCTGCACACTTTTCCGCATCGCATAAGCTGAAAGAAACGTCGAAGAAATAAGAAACAAAGACAATAAAATAATCGTCAGCATCATAAAAAAAATCCCTTTTTTGTTCAAGCCCATCTTCTCACCTGCACATTTGTAGACCATGGAAAAGGGATTCCTGAAATCGCAGTAGCACCCATCTGCAAATCATCTCCAGTAATTGAAACATCAATCAACCCATCGTCATCAAAATCAAGTTCTTTCAAAAGCTCGCACACTGCAACTTGATAAGCGTCAAATAACTCCACTTCTAAACAATTTGGATAACTGCATGAAGCACTTCCAGTATAAGAACTCGGAATTCTGCCAGTAAACACAGAACCATCTTCAAAAGCAATCGTCCAAATACAACCATCTGCAAAAAAAGTAATCCCTGAAAACGAACTTACATTTTTAGAAATTGTATAAATAACTTTGTTGAATAAAGAACCGCCAGATTCTCCACCT
>JAHISS010000075.1 GCA_018817905.1 Nanobdellota archaeon | reverse complement strand
GAGAGAAAGTCTTTTCGAATTTTTCTCAGGAAGTCAGAACAATTTTGGAGGATAAACCTCCAAATTCTTAATAAAGGAGCCAACTGTCAAAACTGTTTGAGTGACAGAATTAGTCGGATCTATGTGGCGAGGTCAAGTGTAAAACAGTCTGGCTCTTCGTCAAAACCCATCCAGAATAAAGCTGGATTTCTTTTAGTGTAACTCCGGAGAAAGATGTCGGGTGCACGTAAAACGGATTTTTCGGGGAAATGTCAACAGTAACATAATCAGCATTGACGTCAGTTACGTTAAATCTATAAGAAAGAAAAGTCCCTTCACACACAAGTATTTCTGAATCAAGCCCTTCAATAGAAGGAGCAGTGTTGTTTGTATGAATACTAAAAGTCACGCTTGCAGAAGACACTGCACCCGCAGAATTATTTGCATAAACAGTAACTTCATGAGAACCTTCGTTTGGATAAATCGTAATATTCGGCGTAAAAATCACGCTGTTATTAATCGTGGTGCCTCCTGTTATATCCACCAACGTGAACCACCAAGCACCGGGCGCTATGTCTGAAGAAACATTCAAATCTACAAAATAAATATCTCCGCTGTTAAACTCATAAGTTGTGTTCTGCGGGCTGTCAATTGTTATTTGAACCAACGCTGTAACACCTACTGTAACATTTATGCCTCCCTGCGTCGCATCGCCAGTTATTGCTTCACCAGTAATCACCTTTATCGAACCAGCCACAGGGAAAAAAACCACAACAAAAAACAAAGCTGCAACGCTAAAGCTAAACAAAAAAAATAAACCTTCTTTTTTCATAAGAATAAACGAATAAACAAATATTTAAAAGTTGCTTTGTTAAGATAACTAGAATATGAACACCTTTCCTTAGAACCGAAGCATCAATAAATAAAATGTCATCAAAAACAAACCAGCAAAAAAAAGATTTAATTAATTATTTTAATATTAATAATCAAATGAAACTCTCAATAATAAAATCAAAAGAAAATGAATGTCATCACCAAGCGGTCTGGGCGAGCGCATTACGCGCGAGTAATTTCACGACTAATAGCGTGCGTGGTCGCGAGAAGGGTGGTGGTGTGATAACCTTAGGGCTGGGCGGCGCAAGAAAATATATTTTTACCAAACCGCAGATTCCCTATCAATTAAATTCCGAGGGAAAAAATTCCCCCGCTAATTAAGAATATGAAAAAAAAATTCATAGTCCTATCGTCAATAATCATAATTTCAATGCTAATATCAGCAGGAAGCTACCTTGTTGCAAACAAAAACACAAGTGAGTCTCCGCCAGCAGAAGTCCTGGAAGAATGCAAGACAATCCGAAACAACGGACCAGGAATAGATATTTTGTTTTTCTCCGACGAAAAAACTGCTGAAGAATACACAGATTATTTTTTACAACTCGCTCCCTTTAAAGACCACAAAGAAAAATTCAATTTTTTCTACATTGATGAAGAAATCTACAAAGCACCTTGCGAACTTTACAAAGGAATCGCGCTTTACTGCTATTCAAAAGACTTGATAAAAAAAGCTGGCTCTTGCCACCACGACTACATCGCTGTTTTGGAAAAGCAGCCCCGCTCAGTTCGAAGCTCAGCGTTCAAAGGAGTCATGAGTATAAACAAAAACCATCCTCTTCCTGTATTTGCCCACGAGTTCGCCCATGTATTTTCCAACCTTGCAGAAGAATACCTTGCTGAAAATACTAAAATTCCTATCGGCTCAGAAAATTGCCAGTCAAAATGCGAAGGATTTGATAAATTCCAAGGACAATTTGGGTGCTATCAAGGATGCACAAAGTCAAGTTTCTTCAGAGCATTCGAAGAGGGAATTATGCGCACTCTTAGCGCAACAAGCTACGGCCCATACGACGAGCTACTCCTCGAAGAAGCGGCTTTAGAACAATATGACAAAAAAAATCAAAATCTCATAACCGGCAGTGCAATATCAAATCCAGTCGATTGCTCGCAAAAAGAATATTTCCTAATCGAAGGAACCTACCAAGAAAACCAAATTGAAATTTTATCAAAAGAACATCTGCCTGGCTGCACGTCAAAGGGAAAAGTTTTCGGAACATTGAAATACAACGTCATCAATAAAAATTCTCAAGTTTTAGAAAGCTCTGAATTCCTCCCAGAACTGATTTTCATAACAGACCTCACCGAATCAGGCATGCCAACTGAACCGCCAGCTGAAAACGACCAACATTTCATTATCACAATTCCTTCAACAGAACAAACAAAAACCTTACAAATACTTGACAAAGAAGATAATGTCTTAGAAGAAATAAAACTAAATGACCTCGGAGGGCGGCCATGCAAAGCATGAACAACCAGGCCATAAAAGGAGAGCTATCAGCACAAAAAATGTTATCACAAACCAACCCACAAAGAAGAGATTTAATTAATTATTTTAGATTAAATCACCATCAACAACTCAAATTATCGGATGTAATAACCTTAAGGCGGGGCGGCGCAAGAGAATACATTTTTACCCAATCGCAGGTTTCTTCTCAATTAAATTCCGAGGATGGCAATAATGAATAAAAAAGGCGTAGCAGAAATCGTATTAACAATGACATTAATCGCAATCACAATCAGCGCAGTGCTGTTTGCTAGCTGGAGTTTTATGAACCTTGTCACAACGAGGGGAAACATCCTGGAATCGCCGGCGTTTAACTGTCTCAAAGCTCAAACCTCTTCAAACCCAGTAATTCAAATCGCAAAGGCCTGCCGAAACTCAGAAACCGGCGACGTTGAAGTAATCTTGCAACGTGGTGTAACTGATGTTTACGTTGACGCGTTGACATTTGCGTTCAAAGATTCAACATGGCACTGCTCAAGTTCCTGCGCAAACTGCGAAATCCTCCAGGCAGGAACAACAAAAACATATTTCTTCGCGTTCAGCAGCTTAGAAGAACAAGATAAAATCAAACTTTATGTAAATTCCTGCGAGCTTGATGAGAAGACTATTGGCGAATGTTGGTGGTTAGACCACGCAATTACTAATGTAAATAACTTCTTCCCCAAAGATTAAAAGAGTTTTATGTATAAATTTTAGGAGATAAATGAGGAGATGGTTTTTTTAGAATGATAACATTTTCAAGATAAATTTTAAATCTTCTTTAACATTTTTGTTTTAAAATCTTTAAATTTTTCTTAACAAACTATTTAAATGAGCTATAGCTAAGGACGTAAGTATTTCCCCATGTCTTGCTTAAACTTTTTGTACTTCAAAAAATTTCTCAATTCTTTTTTCATCACTTCAAAACTTTCATGCACTCTTCCGCCATTCACTTCTCTCTTTGCCTGCCTCCAG
>JAHISS010000074.1 GCA_018817905.1 Nanobdellota archaeon | reverse complement strand
TTATCCACAACCTTTTGTTAGTAGTGCAGGTGTGGCAGATGCAGCAATTGTTTACGGAAGTCACCCAGCTGCATCAGTCGACCTTGTCAGTGCAATGGATATTTACACAAGCTTAAGCGGCAGTGTATCAAGCACAGGAACCCCAAGTTTAGACTGTGAAGAAGGAGTGAATTGCGTTCTTCTTGCTAAGTCAAGTGATAATCTTAACTTAGGGAATACATGGGGAACTTTCACAGGCACAGTTACCGATGATAATTTAGCAGCATTACTCGCAGATGGAACATACACTGCAAACGACAATGATGATTTTGACTATGAGCAAAAGATAAATTTGGGAACACCTACGCTTACACATTTTCAGGAAACAGATTACGAGTCCATTATCGGGGCTGATGAAAAAACACCAACTATTGGATTTAAGATAGCTGCAGGCGCTTCAATACTCAACTACACTCTTGATTTCACATCAGACGCAGAGTCAGACGTTGTAAGTAGCGAGTTAGAAGATTTTGAAGGTTCTGACTTGCCTTTATTAGGTAAATCTTACTATATTTCTGATTTTGACAATGGAACAAGCATCACATACTTAGGAAAACTAACTTTACTTGACACTGCAAATACTGGGACAGTTAATGAAGGAGAAACAGCAACAGTAGGGGTCGGGGATGATTCTTATGAAGTGTCTATTGCTTACATTGATTCTAATGAAGTAAAGCTTTTAGTTAACGGAGTAACAGTTCCATCAAGCGGAAAGCTTGAAGTCGGACAAACATACAAACTTAGCGACGGCGCTTACTTGGGTATTAGAGACATAAGCAAGTTAGAGGTTTCTGGTGAAACAGGACAAGCTACATTTAGCATTGGTTCTGGCAAACTAGAGATTGCACAAACCAATACCATCCGTTTAAACGACGTTCTTATCCAAGAAGTAAAGGGTTATGTTTATAGAGCAACTGGCACTTCAGGTTCTGAAAAATTTGACAAAATCGTCTTAGAATGGATTTCAAACGAAGACGAGTATCTAACAGCAGAAAACGAACTTACAATGCCAGGATTTGGAGCAGTTAAGTTAAGCATGAACGACTTTGTAAGGACAGAAGAAGAAAAGCTTTTAATTGAAAACAGCGGAGATACAAGCATAAGATTAATCGCTCCGATTAAGGATGGAGATATAACAATAAACCTTCTGTATTCTGAATCTGTAACAGGCAACTTTACAGGAATTGGAAAAGATGCTACGCATAGACTTGCAACTTCACCAACAACACATTTGAACTTTACTTCCAAAGATAGCAATAATGCTGGATATGATGAATATTTTGTAGCATCTTACGCTTCATCATCAGAAGCAGAGTCTTACTTGTTAAGAGCTAGTAGTTTCATTCAGGGAGCAGATGGCACTAAAAATAAGACGACCATTGAAAAGAATGTTGATGGAAATTGGGTTGAAGTCTGTAAGGACAGAGATGAAAGTAGTTCTTCTTGTAACATCAATGATGTGAGTCTTACTATAGACAGAGTTGTTTACACTTCTGGTGGGGAAAAATCTGTCCATATGACTGGAGGAAGCGGAGTTAATTTCACTACACTTTACACAGCAGGCGGACTAAAAGTTTACTTGCCTTATGAAGCTGTAAACACAAGCACTATACAAGGAGCAATTAACTTTACAGGAACTGATGACACAGACGTGCCAGGTCACAGTGAGGACACGTGGTATCTATTCATGGATGGAGAAAACAAGGATGACACAATTGCTGGAGGAACAGAGTTTAATTTGACAGTAAACAATGATGGTACAAGTACTAACGGATTGGAGATAAGTCAAGTAAATCATGCAGGAACAGGGGGAGGCAGCGGTAGAGAAATAGGAGACAGCACAGGGAATTACGAAGCATACATCGTAGATGATGTTGCACCAAGAATCGTGCATGTCACAAAAAACAATCCAGATTACGCAGAAGTATATTATCCAACAGGAGATTCTGAGTCCTATGCACAAGTCTACTTAACAGAGCTTGGAGCTACTTCAAGCACAACAACTTCAATCCTAGTTCCAGTTAAGGATACTGACTCATACGGAGCTAAGAACGTCGTAGTTGTTGGAGGTAGTTGCGTTAACTCACTTGCAGCTGAATTGTTAGGAAGTTCAACACCTTTGTGTGGAGATTCCTGGGCAACAGCAACAAATGTTAATGCCGGTCAGTATTTAATCCAAAGCTTTACACGAAGTGGCAAAGTAGCAACTCTTGTTGCAGGATACAATGCAGGCGACACAACAATCGCAGCAACAGCATTCACAACACAGACACCGGACACTACAGCAGGAAGCAAGTATATCGGAACTACTGCAACAGACATCGGCTCTGTAATAACAACAGCTTAAACACAGAAAGAAATTTTTCTTTCTTTTTTTCCTTTGATTCTTTATTTTAAAATAGCAAGATTATTTTCCCACCAACTCTCATCCCCTCCTCGCAGCCACGCATGGCATTTAATCACAGCACAAATACTCCACACGTAACATGCCCCCCTCGCAGCCACGCATGGCATTAATCATAATACAATACTCCACACGTAACATCCCCTCCTCGCAGCCACGCATGGAATTAATCACAGCACAAATACTCCACACGTAACATCCCCTCCTCGCAGCCACGCATGGCATTAATCATAATACAATACTCCACACGTAACATCCCCTCCTCGCAGCCACGCATGGAATTAATCACAACGCAATACTTCACACGTAACATGCCCTCCTCGCAGTCACGCATGGCATTTAATCACAGCACAATACTCCACACGTAACATGCTCGCCCCAAACATTTTTGAATAATCATTATCAAATCAATTTTGTGAGCGTAGCGATTACTAATTTGGCTATTTAGATAGGCGAACTAATTTTCATATACCTCCGTCCTAACAGAATCAAAAACATTTTAAACCAATTATCTCTCTAATTTTACATGAGAAGAATTATTTCAAAAGAAAGAAAAGAGGAAAAGAAAAAACGAAATATGTTAATCGCGAGTTTTTTCATGCTCTTTGTTCTTGTCTTCGGAACTGTCGGCTACGGATTTTTGTCAAGCTCGAGGACAGATTCAAATACCGACGAGACAAGCCAAGACGGCGTAAGATATACCGGAAGCAGATGGGTTGCAACAGTAAATGACCGCGATTTTTACTTTCTGAACTCGCCTGAATCTGTTGAAAATATTTCCGTCGAAACATCATTCTTCCTAAACAGCTACGCCGGCCTTCCATTGTATCTTATTTCAGACAACAGCGCAGTAAACAGCGAGATAGCTGCAACACTCGGACAATTCACAACAAGAGTTCAAGAAGCATGCTACGGCCCTTGCGACAAAGACCTGCCGGAAAAAAACTGTTCAGAAAATTTAATAATCTGGAAAGACAGCCCAATCAGCCAAGTTTACCAGGAAGAAAACTGCATATTTATCGAGGGTGACATGCGCGCAGTCGACGCATTTCTTTACAATCTTCTCGAGATTAATTAAATTTATATATTCTATCAATTAAATTTTCAAATGGATAACAATCTAAAGGTTTTAGTTGCAAGCCCATTATTCGACGGAATGAAGTATTGCATCAAAGAATTTCTAAATAGCATGAGGGCGCTGTCTTACGACAATTATAGCATCCTCCTCGTAGACAATTCTCGGCAAGAAGATTTTTTCAATGAATTAAAAAAAGAAACAGGAGTCAAAGTGATAAAAGATGACACAAATGAAACAGTTAGTAAAAGAAGATTGATAAGCAGCAGAAACAAAATCCTGCAGTACGCAATAAATGAAAATTTTGACTATGTTTTGATGATGGACACCGACGTTATCCCTCCAAAAAACATCATCTCTGAACTGCTGAATTGCAAAAAAGATATCGTTACAGGTCTTTATTTTAATAACTTCCAGTCTTCAGGGAAGATAAAATTGCTTCCCGTCGCTTGGGCGTTTATCACACCAAGGGAATTTGAGGAAATCACGCGGGATCTTAACTTTGGGCCATTAGTAAAATCCAATTTAGATTTGAGAAGGCACCTGACTTCAAAAGAAGCAGAAAGTGGAGAATTATTTAAAGTAAAATATGGTTCAGCAGGCTGTATGCTTCTAAGCAAAAAAGTTTTTGAAAAAGTAAGATACGGTCTTTTAGATGTAACGGTTAGCACGAGCGATGATATTTATTTTTTTGAAAAAGCAAGGGAAGCAGGATTTGAGATTTATTGTTATACAAAAATAAAATGTGAACACTTGATAGAAGGAAAATATAAAAAAGATTCAGATGGCAATTTAATTCACCCTCTTTTCAAGTAATCCACAACAATAAAGTTTTTAAAATCTGTTTTAGATAACTAATAATGGAAAAAGGAGAAAACAAAAAAATACAAAAAGAAGAAACTAAAAAAAAGAAAACGCAAAAGGTGGACAAAGAGTTGTACTGGGTGCTTGGGGTTATGGTCGCTTTGATTTTAGTCTTCCTGATTTCTTCTGCAATATTCGAAAGTTCGAAAGACTTCCAATACCAAGGATTAGAATTTACAAAAGAAATGTTCGGCGAAATTCCGCTTTATCGCTTCACTTATTTCACTGACACTTCATCTTCAAGCATAACTGGGCACACAATAAACTCTGGTGCAAACAGAGTAATCGTCCTTCTCCGAGGAGACCCGCGAAAAAACAACGTCCCTGTCTACGGAGAAATTGAATATCTCCCTAAGGAAAATTTCGTCTACGTCTCAATTAACTCAACAGGACTTTTGTGCGAAGATAGCACTATTGCAATGGCAGGTATAGCATCTTTCATGAAGCAAAACGGATTCACAATCAAGGGCGGCTCTGCCGATGAAGCAGACGCTGAGCAAACAGGTCTGGATTACATAACCTGCGAAAACAGACCAGGCCGAATGGTCATTCTCCTCCAATCAGGACCAGAAAACTCAATAACAAGAGAAGGCGACTGCTACACGCTAAATGTTGCAGACTGCGAGGTTTTGCCAGTTACCGAGAGGTTCTTAATTCAATCAGTCTTAGACGCCAAGGCTGAATGATTTTCTCTTTGGTGATAAATTATAACAAACCAATAAGTCCATCCAACCACAACTCTGACCAACCCAAACATTATTCCAAAATCCAACCAATATTATGATCTCGATTGATTTATTATTAATTCAATGGTTGGCTATAAAGTTATTTTTTCAAAAATTATAGGGCACTTTGAATAATCTCCTTGCCAGTATTTTGTCAGCCTAAACATTAGCCCAAAAATATTGTTTTGTTATACTTACAGGCGATAAATTGTAAAAGCAAATTAATAGTTATAAATCCTGATATGATTAATCTATAAAAATAAATGATTTTTCAAAACCCCGTATATACTTGACTTCGCCATCTAGCTCCAACTAATTCTATCACTCAACCAGTTTTGACAGTTGGCTTTTTTATTAGGAATTTGGAGGTTTATCCTCCAAAATTGCTCTGACTTCTTTAGAAAAATTTGAAAAAACCTTCTCTCT
>JAHISS010000073.1 GCA_018817905.1 Nanobdellota archaeon | reverse complement strand
TGATAAGGTTATCAAAGAATTTATTGTTGTGAGAGACTCATTGCAGATAGGAAATATTATTTTTAGTCACAGGCCAATTCCAAAGAAAGAAATTCCTAAAGATTGCATTAATGTTCATGGACATATTCATGAAAAAGAAAGCGTGAGTGGAATTAATGTAAGTGTTGAGCAAACAAATTATGATCCTGTGCTTTTGGAGGAATTGGAGAAACAGATTGGTATACCTAAATCTTAAAGAAGAGCATAATTTTTTATACGCACTATTTCTTAATTTATTATGGTAAAGTCAAATGATAAAATCGAAGGAGTAATCTATGCCTTACCGGAAGAAATAGCTATAAACATTTTGGAAAAGAATAAAAAAATATTTGTTAAATATCTTCCCCATGAACCTACAAGAAAAACCAAGGTTAGATTAGAAAAAGGTAAAAAGTTGTATATTTATGCTTCTGGTTTAAATAAAAGTGTTATTGGTGAAGCAAAAATTAAAAAAGTAGAATATTTAGATTTAAATGAGATTTTAAGGAAGTATAAAAAGAATCTCATGATTTCTGAATCTGAACTTAGACTTTATGCTGAGGGTAGAGAATTAAAAAAAGCACAGGTCTTAGAGCTCGAAAATCCTGTTTTGTATCCCACTGAAATAAAGGTATCTGTACCCATAACCATGCAAGGAACTTATATCACAAATAAAAATAAAAAAATCATATTTGGAAAAAATAAAATAAAATGAATGCACAAATAAAACATAGAAAAAGAGTAACAGACCATGGGGAGGTTTTTACACATGAGAGAGAAGTAAATGCAATGTTAGATTTGGTTAAACAAGAAACCGAAAGATTGGATTCAAGATTTTTAGAACCTGCTTGCGGGAATGGAAATTTTCTTGCTGAAGTACTAAATAGAAAGTTAAAGATTCTAAAAGAGAGATATAGTAAAAGTCAACATGATTATGAGAGATATTCTGTTGTTGTTATTTCTAGTATTTATGGGATAGACATCCTTGAAGATAATGTTGAAGAGTGTAGAAATAGATTATTTGGAATATTTCTTGAAAAATATAAAAAAATTTTTAAAAAAAATATAAATGAAAGATTTTTGGAGGTTTTGAAAATAATACTCGAGAAGAATGTTGTTTGTGGAGATGCTTTAACAATGAAGAATAAAAAAGGGAATCCGTTAGTTTTTTCTGAATGGTCTATGCCTTATAATGACTCAAGATTAAAACAAAAAGAATATTCTTTTAAGGATATTTTTACTCCTGAAAAAGATTGGACTCTCGACAGAATTTATACTACAGATAAAGAAACAGGAGAAAGAGTAATTTTACCAAATGTTTTAAAAGATTATCCTCTTATTAATTACATGGATTTGAAAAGATGATAAATGTTAATTATAACCCAGATATTTTGACTTGTCTTGCAAGTTTAAGTAATGATGAAGTTTTTACTCCCCCAAGAATAGTTAATGAAATGTTAGATTTACTTCCTCAAAAAATTTGGAGTGATAAAAATATCAAATTTTTAGACCCTGTTTCAAAAACAGGAGTTTTTTTAAGGGAAATTGCAAAGAGATTAAATAAGGGCTTAGAAAAGAAAATACCAGATAAGCAAAAAAGAATAAATCATATTTTTAAAAATCAACTTTATGCAATTGCGATAACAGAATTAACTTCACTTATATCAAGAAGAAGTGCGTATTGTTCAAAAAATGCCAGAGGAAAATATTCAATTTGCACAGACTTTAAGAAACCTGAAGGAAACATAAGGTTTTTTAATACCGAACACACTTTTAAAAATGGGAGATGTATATATTGCGGAGCAAGTGAAGAAGTTTGGGAGACAAATAGGGATAAAGAACTTGAATCACATGCTTATGAATTTATACATGCTATTAAACCAGAGGAGATATTAAAAATGAAATTCGATGTAATCGTTGGAAATCCACCTTATCAAATGAGCGATGGTGGAGCACAAGCAAGTGCAATACCGCTCTATCATAAATTTGTAGAACAAGCAAAAAAACTTAATCCAAGATTTTTAACAATGATTATTCCTTCTCGTTGGTTTGCAGGAGGAAAAGGATTAGATGAGTTTAGAGATAAAATGCTTAAAGATAACCGATTAAGAATTCTTCATGATTTTTTAAATGCTTCAGAATGTTTTCCTGGTGTAGAGATTAAAGGAGGAGTTTGTTATTTTTTATGGGATAGAGATAATTCAGGACTATGCAAGGTTATCACTCATAAAGAAAATGAAATCGTGTCTGAAATGGAGAGACCTCTTCTTGAAGAAAACTGCGATGTTTTTATTAGGCATAATTGGGCAATTGAGATATTAAAAAAAGTAATGTCAAAAAAAGAAAAATCTTTTAGTTCTCAAGTTAGTTCAAGAAAACCTTTCGATTTACCAACTAATTTTAATAATTTTCTTCCGACAGGAGAAAAAGACTCAATTAAGATTTATGGGAATCAAGTTATAGGTTATATACCTAAAGATCTTGAAATAGTAAAAAATAAAGATTGGATATCTAAGTGGAAACTTTATATTCCTAAAGCTATTGGTATTGGAAATATTGAAAAAGATTGGTTAAAACCGGTTATAGGAGAACCAAATTCTATTTGTACAGAAACTTATGTTTTAATTGGACCTTATTCTACAAAAAAAGAAACTGAAAATGTTCTTTCTTATACCCAAACTAAATTCTTTCATTTTTTGTTAGGTTTGAGAAAAGTTACTCAAGATACAACTTCAAAAGTTTATTCATTCATCCCAATGCAAGACTTCTCAAAATCTTGGACAGATGAAGAACTTTATAAAAAATATAATCTAACCAAAAAAGAAATTGATTTTATAGAAAAGATGATAAGACCTATGAATTTAAACAAAGATTCTGATGAAGAAGAATTAGAATATTCAGAGGGAGACGAAAATGGCTCTGAAGACGAGTAAAGAATTATTCTCTGAAAGACCGAATATAAATCCGACAATTTATGCATATATAGAGCATAATCCTCATCTTGCAGGGTTACTAAAAGTTGGATATACATCTACAGGAGATGTTAAAAAAAGAGTAGCTCAACAATACCCTACAAAAAGACCTGGGAAATTACCATACACTATAGTTTTTGAGGGGTCCGCCATGAAAAATGATGGCACCTCTTTTGATGATCATGAGGTTCATAGATTTCTTAGAAAAGAAGGGATAAAAAATCCAAGTGGAGAATGGTTTGAATGCTCTATAGATGAGGTGCAGGCAGCTGTTATGTCTATTAAAGCAGGAAGAGACTATGAGCTTGAAAGAACACAAAGCTATAAAATGCGACCTGAACAAGAAGAGGCTGTAAAAAGAGCATCTAACTATTTTAAAAGATATAAAAAAGACACTAAAAAAACACCCCATTTTTTATGGAATTGTAAAATGAGGTTTGGAAAAACTTTTGCATCTTATCAACTTGCTAAAAAAATGGATTGGAAAAAAGTTTTAGTTATTACATTTAAACCTGCTGTTGAAGATTCTTGGGAAAAAGATTTAAGACAACATGTGGATTTTGAAGGGTGGCAATTTTTTTCTAAACATAATGATTTAAAATATGAAGATTTAAACAAAAGGAAACCTTTTGTGTGTTTTGGATCTTTTCAGGATTTCTTGGGAAAAAATGAACTGGGTGGAATAAAACCTAAAAATAAATGGATTCATAAAACAAAATGGGATTGTGTAATTCTAGATGAATATCACTATGGGGCTTGGAGAGAAAAAGCAAAAAGATTTTATGATGAAGAAGAATTTGCTGAAGAAGAAGCAGAGATTGATTCTCAAAAGGAAATTAATGAAGATGATAGAGTAGATACTCTGGAAAAGATTATTCCTATAAAAACTGGTGCTTACCTTTATCTTTCGGGCACCCCCTTTAGAGCACTTCTTTCGGGAGAATTTATTGAAGAGCAAGTTTATCATTGGACTTATTCAGATGAACAAAAAGCAAAGAAAAATTACAAGAAAAAAAATAATCCTTATGCGTCTTTGCCGAAAATGTTTTTATTGACTTACAAACTACCTGATTCTATAAGTAAAATAGCAAGCGGAGGCGAGTTTGATAGCTTTGATTTAAATGCTTTTTTTTCTGCAAAAGGAGAAGGAAAAGAAGCCAAATTTATTTATGAAAATGAAGTTCAAAAATGGCTTGATTTAATTAGAGGAGATTATTTAGAAACAACTCTTGATGATTTAAAATTGGGTCCTGGAAAACCATTGCTTCCTTTTTCCGACACTCTTTTACTAAATGTTCTATCTCATACTTTTTGGTATCTTCCTAAAGTAAATTCTTGTCATGCTATGTATAATCTATTGCAACAAAAACAAAATAGATTTTATCATGATTACAAAATAATTGTGGCTGCTGGAACAGATGCAGGAATTGGTCTTGCTGCACTAAACCCTGTAAAAGATGCAATGGATGATCCTCTAAAAACCAAAACAATTACTCTTTCTTGTGGAAAACTTAACACTGGGGTTACCGTCAAACCTTGGACTGGTATTTTTATGTTGAGAAATCTGAATAGTCCAGAAACCTATTTTCAGACTGCCTTCAGAGTCCAATCTCCTTGGACAATTAAAAATCCTGATGGGAAATCTCCAAACAAAGAAGAGATAATAAAAAAAGAATGTTATGTTTTTGATTTTGCTCCAGATAGGGCATTAAGGCAAATTTCAGAATATGGTTGTAACCTAAATATAAATGAAAAAACAGACCCCGAAAAAAAAGTAAAAGAGTTTATCGAATTTCTTCCAGTTTTAGCGTATACTGGAAGTGAGATGGTACAAATTGATGCGGGAGGGGTTCTTGATATGGCAATGAGCGGAACAACAGCAACACTTCTAGCAAGAAAGTGGGAAAGTGCTTTATTGGTTAATGTAGATAATCAAACACTAGAAAAACTATTAAGGAACGAAAGAGCAATGAAAGCCTTAATGAGTATAGAGGGCTTTAGAAATTTAAACAAAGATATTGAGACAATTATTAATAAGTCTGAAGCAGTTAAAAAAGCTAAAAAGAAACTTGCGGAAAAAGAAAATATTTCTGAAAAAGAAAAAAGAGAACTTACTGAAGAAGAAAAAGAATACAAAAGTAAGAGAAAGGAAATACAACAAAAACTTATCAAATTCGCAACAAGAATTCCAATTTTTATGTATCTAACAGATTATAGAGAGAAAACCTTAAAAGATGTTATCACCAGACTAGAACCTGCTTTGTTTAAAAAAGTTACAGGTCTAACTGTTAAAGATTTTGAATTACTTGTAAGTTTAAATTTATTTAATAACACACACATGAACGCAGCAGTTCTTGGATTTAGAAGATATGAAATACCAAGTTTAATTTATGCAGGAATAACAAAACATAAAGGAGAAGATGTTGGAGCCTATGATATTGTAGTTACAGAAAAAGAACATTTAAATGGGCATACGATGATTGTTTTATGATAACTGAAAGAGAATATGAACGTAGATAAAATAGTTTATGATTTGTGCGAATTAACACTCAAAGAGATTAAGATAGAGGAGGGATTTGGGAAAAAATGATAGAGAATAATAAGAGGTATATTAATACATTTCAACTATTTATTGCAGTAATTGCAATTTTTGCTTTTATTTATACTACTTCTGATTATCTATTAATAAGAGAAACACCTAACTTAGAAAAAATGATTTATGGGAATCAAACAACAATATTTAATTATACCTTACAAGAAAAACAAGATTTAGTCACATACAATTTTTTAGATAACATTACAAAACCAATCTTATTTGTTATCTTTTCATTCATATTACTCTGGTTAATTTATGGAGTAAATTCAGATTATATATTAAAAAAGAAATGGATTTTTTCGATAACTAATGCAATTCTATTTTCTATTATTTTCTTTTATTTAGTCCCCTACAGCTATTTAATCTTTCAAGTGGGATGGTTAAATTGGGTGAATACTTCAATTGTTTTATTTTTCCCTAAGATACTTTCATTTTTGTTACTCTTATTTTACTTTTTAATTTTAGTTTTTACATTAATTAATAAATTTGAAAATACCGACTAAAATGACATATAAACTATCCCCCTCAGCCTTAAATTTAATGCAAGAATGTCCGAGATGTTTCTGGCTTGCTCAACACAAGGTATGGAAAAGGCCTTCTGGAATATTTCCAAGTCTTCCAAGTGGAATGGATAAGATTCTAAAAATTCATTTTGATAAGTTTAGGGATAAAAAACAACTCCCTCCAGAAATTTGTGAGAATGGTGAATGTAAAAATATGAAATTATTTGATGATAAAGATAAAATGAAAATTTGGCAGAGTAATTTTAAAGGTGTTTCATGGATTGATAAAAAAGGGAATGAATTGCATGGAGCAGTTGATAATATCTTAGTAAAAGGAAAGAAGCTTATTGTGTTAGATTATAAAACAAGAGGGTATGCTCTTAAAGATGATACTGCAGAACATTATAGACTTCAACAGAATATTTATAATTTTCTTTTAAGAAAAAATGGCTATGAAACAGAGGATTACTTTTTCTTATTGTTTTATGTTCCTAAAGAAGTTATGTCAACAGGAGAGGTTATCTTTGATACAACATTAGTAAAAATGAAAGTAGATGTTAAGAAGGCTGAGAAGGTTTGGAAAGATGCTTTGAAAATGTTAAATGGAGCTTGCCCTAAGAAGAGTTGTGAGTGGTGTGATGGAAAATGAATCTTGCTGACGATGAACGAAAGAGCAATATCCTAATATATTTCTTGAGGGCAAAAAAGAAATTTGTTGGAACAAAGAGTGGCTTTGATAAGCAATTTTATGCAGAAGGGTTAAAGGATATTTGGCATTCTTTTGATGCTTTTTTGGGATTGAATTTTCCAGATCAGAATAATAAAACAATGAGAAATAAATTTGTGAATAAATATCAATCCTCTTTTACTAATTGGACAAAGTCAGATAAATTTAGAGAGCTCGTGGTCAGGTTGAAGGCATCTGGAAAATTATATGATCTGTCCCCAATAAATCCAAAAAGGCCAATTGAGATAAATGACATTAATAATCTTTTAGAGATTTTAAATTTCTCATATAGGGTTAGAAGCAATCTTAATCATGGGGGGAAGGATTTGGAAAGAAACGATGAAAAAGGTAATCGGAATAGGGCATTGGTTGAATTTTCCTTTAAAGTTACTTTTGAGATTCTTGAAAATGTTTTAACGGAAGAAAAAGTTATCTAAATTTTAATATGTTAATTATTTAAATGAGTGATTTATTATTTATTGATGGTTAAGGATGTTTTTGAACACAAGGTCACAGCAACTAGTGAAGGGATAAAAAATCAAGTTGAAGAGCATGTAAAAAGTTCTCTTCAAGCGATTAATGAATATGTATGGAATTCGATAGATGCTGATGCACGGGAAATTAAAATAAAAATTGATTGTTATGGAAATACTCCAAAAAAGATCATAATTGAAGATGATGGAGAGGGGATAAACTACAATAAATTAAAAACTGATTTATTTGTCCATACAAACGATTCTCCAAAAAAGAAGTTAAAAAAAGATTATCTTTCATTACCTCATGGGAAAAACGGTCACGGCAGATTTGCATTTATTAAGTTTGCTAATAAAGCAACCTGGACAAGTATATATCTTAATGGAAAGGGGTATAAGGAATTTGAAACTTACATACACTCTTCTAACCTTGTTGATTTTAAGGGCATTGGAGCTACAGATAGTGATAAAAAGAAAACGGGAACAATACTAACTATTTCGGACTTTAATGTTAAACAAGATTTAATTACTGATGAGAAAAAATCTATAGAAAAAATAAGAAATAGTTTATTGAAAGAATTTTATTGGATTATAAAATTGAAAAATTTAAATATCCTTCTAAATGGAAATAAGATTGATGCTGATAGTATTTGTGAAGAATACTCTAAAACTATTACGATTGAGGAGGAAGTATTTGAGGTTACTTTAGTTCGGTGGAAGGAATTCTATTGTAGGGAATCAAATAATCATTATCTTAACTCTACAAGCAAAGAAAGATACAAAACTAAAACTGCAATTTCTGGGATAGATGATAGGTTTTTACATACAGTTCTTGTTAAAAGTAAATTATTTGATAGTTTTTCTCCAGCTTCTGAAATAGCTAGAAGAAAAAAGAAGGAAGGTCCTTTGCTTTCTAAAAAAGAGTTTGATATATTTAATAAATTAAAAGATAAAACCAATAAATTCAGTGATGAAATTAGAAGAAGATTCTCAGAGGATTTTGTAAAGAAAAAAATTGAGACATTTGAAAATAAACACTATTTCGATAAGATTATTCCTTCAAAAAGTGAGAGATCTTATAAAAAAACACCAGTTGTGGAAGTGACTAAAGAAGTTCTCAGATTTGCTCCAAAAGTCTTTGCAGATTTAAATGAAGAACAAACTCTTGTATTTTTGAATATTATAAATAAGTTATTAGACGACGACTCAAAAACTTTATTAGATATATTAAAAGTCTTAATAAAACCTGGAAATGAAGATGCATTAGATGAATTGAGAAAACTTCTTGAAAAGTATCCTTTGGGAAATATTATTAGCACCATTAAATTAATTGAAGATAGGTTGACAACAATTGAGAAATTAAAGGAAATGGTTTATAATGCTCAATATTATTTTTTAGAGTCTGCTTTACAAAAAGAAATAGAAAATCATTTCTGGATTTTTGGAGAAGAATATACTAGTTTAATAGGCAATGAAGAAGATGATTTTAATAAACTCTATGAAGAATATTGTAAACATAATAAAATAGAATTTATAGAACCTAAGAAAAATTTGTCCAAAAAACAGGTAGATCTTTTTGTTCATGGAAAGATAAATGATGGAAAATTAGAGACAAATTTAGTAGTTGAAATAAAAAGACCTCGGCAAAATAAGAATTCTAAGGGATTTATGAAATTAGGATTAGAAGACTATAATCAGATACATAGATATTCAGAAATTATAAGGAAAATTCCTTTATTTAATAGCCCTAATACTAAAGAATGGAACTATTTTCTTGTCGGTTCAGAATTAGATGATTCTTTTTCTTATGAAGAAAAAGGAGTATGCTTAATGAAAAATAAAAAAGAGCATAATATAAAATTGTATGCGATAAGTTGGATTGAGTTGCTTGATAGGGCAAGATTCAGGCTTGAATATGTGCGAAAAAAATTAGAGGGAAAGAAGAAAAGAATTATTGAGAAATCTAAAACAAAACAAAGTATCGCTGAGGGACTTAATAATACTGCAAAAAAATAAAATTAGAAGGAAACTTAATCATTATTAATAATTCTAACTCCATGAAATCTTACAATCTCAATTTTTCCCTCGTTTCTAAAATCTCTCAGGAGTTTCCAGCATAGTTCTTTCTTTATGCTAAAATGAGTGCAAATTTTTGTCCGGATATTAGGAAAAGATATAATATTATTTTTGCTGGATTTTATTTCCTTCAACTTTTGGAACGCGAACTCGTTTAGATCCATTTGCCTTTTTATCTTTTTCATC